>JBAXYP010000368.1:0-2512 GCA_041670725.1 Sphaerochaetaceae bacterium | reverse complement strand
CGGTTGTCGGTGGAGAAGGACACCGACGTGTTGACGGGACTGTTCAACAGGCGGAAATTGTTTGAGACGTTGAATTCATTTTCGGATGTTTGTATTTCTCGTCCGATCGGCGTGATGATGCTGGATATTGATGATTTCAAAATGTACAACGACCGGAACGGCCATGCATGCGGGGATGCATGTCTTCAGACGGTGGGGCAGATACTCTCCCTCGTCGGAAACGATACCCACATGATTTCGTATCGATACGGTGGGGAGGAATTCGTTTCGCTTGTCTATGGCGGAGCCTCCGATTTCAGGAACATTGCGGAGCGCATCCGTACAACGATCAAGGAGAAGGATATCCAAGGTTCCCACATCACCGTTTCCGTCGGTATATCCCCCGTTATCGATGTGGAACATGCCGATTATGTCCGTATGGTTGACCGGGCGGACAAGGCGATGTACCAAGCGAAACGCAATGGGAAGGATCAGGTTTGCGTCATCGGGGAAGACTTGTCGTTGGCAGATTGACTCAATCGTACGCTGTGGGAATCAACGTGAAGTCGCAGGCCGTGCCTGTCTGTATGAGCAGGTGATACATCGGGGATATTGTCTTTTGTGGACAGCGGAGGAATATCATTCCGTCGATCCGACGAAAAATTCGTCGGATGGGGATTGACAGGCATTGTGGTATCTTTCATAATAATGGTGAACGATCGTTTACTTACAATGGGAATTTATCATGAACGATACAAAAGAACTTATTTTGCAGACGGCGCTCGGATTGTTTTCCCAAAACGGCTATAAAGCTACTTCTGTGAGTATGATCGCGGATGCCGTTGGCGTGACGAAGGGGGCGTTGTACAAGCATTACAGGAACAAGCAAGCGATTCTCGACAGCATCGTGGATCGGATTTGCCAGATGGATACGGAGAATGCGCACAAACATGAAGTCCCTGACGATACATATGACAAATCTCCGCTGCCATACCGTAGTACGACGATGCGCCAGATTTGTGAATTCATGGAAACCCAATTCTTGTTTTGGACCAGAGATGGATTTGCCAGGAATTTCAGAAGATTGTTGACGATAGAGCAATTCAAGGATCCCATAATGATGGATTTGTATCAGAAGTGTCTTGTGGATGGACCTGTCAGCTATGTGGAAGACCTGTTCCGGGAAATGATCAACCGAGGCGTTCTGAAGAATGACGATCCCCGGCAACTTGCGCTTGAGTTGTACGCGCCGTTTTACTTTTTGGTGAGCATGGCGGATTCGTCGCCCGACAAAAAGGAGCTTCGCAGACGGCTGTCGGAACATATTGAACGATTTTGCGAAAGAAATGTTGTTTTGGAAACATAGAATACAGATAAGGAGCAAAAAAATGGAAGAAACCACCATATATGATATCGGGTTCGACCTCATCAACGATTATTTCTCAGGACTTGAACGTCAGGGGCCTGGAAGTGCTGCCGAGACTCTCAAGGCGTTGGGTTTCGTCGGCAATATCCCAAAACATACGAAAATCGCCGATCTCGGATGCGGAAGCGGCTATCAGACGATGGTCCTTGCCCAGAACACCGAAGCTTCCATCACCGCCCTTGATCTCTATGGAGGTTCGGTCAACAGGCTGAATGCGACGGCAAGAAAGCTGGGACTGCAGCAAAGGGTGAAGGGCATCGTGGGTTCGATGGACGATCTTCCGTTCCAAGATGGGGAATTCGACATCATCTGGTCCGAAGGAGCGATCTCCAATATCGGTTTTGAGAAGGCATTGGGGTACTGGAACCGTTTTCTCAAACGGGACGGATATGTTGCCGTGTCATACGAGTCGTGGTTTACCGATGGGCCGCGCCCCGCCGAGATCGAGAAGTGGTGGATGAATGCGGTTCCTGAAATGGGTACGATCGGGCATAATGTTTCCATCATGCAAAAGGCCGGTTACGTGCCCGTTGCTACCTTCGTTATGCCGGAGACATGCTGGACGGATAATTATTTCGTGCCGCAACAGGCGAGGCAGGAAGAATACTTGAAGAGTCATGCCGGAAATGTCGCTGTTGAGAATATGATCGCTTTCATGAGACGTGAAGCGAAGTTGTATTCGAAGTACAAACAATATTACGGCTATGTGTTTTATATCGGAAAAAAGATCTGATCCGATCGGGATGGTAAGCGTTCGATACTATCGGACGCTTACCTGAACGAATAGTGGGATTGGGGTTTTTGGGCTTTCCTCTGGTGCTTTTCAGTATTTCCGAAACGATTCATTCCGCCGAATCACTCCGTCCCGGTTCGCGGGAAGCTGGATGGATCGTCCCCGGTCCGAGAGACCTTTTCCCCCGTATGCCGTAGCGGAAAAAGTCGGATCGTCAGACATTGCCGGAGAGCCTAAAAGCCGAACTCTTTCGCTTCGTCGAAACGGTTGTTCAGCACATATAATCCTCGATGTTCCCGTTCGGAATATACAAAACTTACCCTTGTCGCCCACAATCCTTCTTGTTTCACCTCGTAGAGACAGGCAAGCGCGCT
>JBAXYP010000367.1:0-2525 GCA_041670725.1 Sphaerochaetaceae bacterium | reverse complement strand
TCGGAATCAATTTCTGTACGCAACAACAGGATTTTCCGCCTGAGTTCCGAAGTGTCGCGGGATCCCTGTATGCGGGCCCTTCCCAAGTTCCCGACGGTGTCGACCAAAACGATCTGGTGGCTTCGTTGGTCCGTCATTTGATGGATTTTTCCCACGACCTTGCGGGAAGAAAATTTCTTGATGCGTATCGTAGCCGGAGTATCGTCGTCGGCAAGGAAATTTCTGTGTTCCGAAGCGGAAAGGAGACGGCGAGCGGAATGGTCGTGGGGGTGGATGACAACGCACGGCTTCTGGTGAGGAAGGGAGACGGTTCCCTTCTTGTGCTCGGGACGGGGGAGATATCCATCCGACTTGCCCATGGCCCAGTGAATCAGTATCATCTCCAAGAAGGAGCAAAGCATGCTTGACGAATTGAGGGATGAATGGAAAGCTCTGCTTGCGTCGGAGCT
This sequence comes from Sphaerochaetaceae bacterium, assembly GCA_041670725.1. Lineage (GTDB taxonomy): Bacteria > Spirochaetota > Spirochaetia > Sphaerochaetales > Sphaerochaetaceae > RUG023. The sequence continues at coordinate 2,076 of JBAXYP010000367.1, read as the reverse complement.
TGATAAAATGGCGAAAGAGACCGTGGGGGACGTACAGCTTCCTCCTGTTGTGGTCCAGACGCCACCGAAACCGGAAATGGGAGATATCGCGTTTCCCCTTTTTGCGTTCGCCAAGGTGTTTCACATGGCTCCTCCTCTCCTTGCGGGAAATCTCAAGAACCGCATCGAGGCGAAGGCGGAACGTCCTGACGGCGAGCTTTTTGTCGCGGGTCCGTATTTGAACATCCGCTTCGATATGGCCAACATGGCAGACACCTTGTATCGGGAGATCCTCCGGTCAAAGGCGTCGTTCGGATCCAACGGGACCTTGAGCGGGAAACGCATCATGGTGGAGTTTAGTTGCCCCAACACCAATAAGCCGTTGCATCTCGGTCATATGCGCAACGATTCGATCGGCAGTTCCGTCAGCGCTATCCTTAAGGCAAACGGCGCCGACGTGAAAAAGGTCAATTTGATCAACAACCGCGGCGTACACATCTGCAAGTCGATGCTTGCCTATCAGAAGTTCGGAGGGGGAGAGACGCCACGCTCGACCCACATGAAGGGGGATCACTTTGTCGGAAAGTACTACGTCCGGTTTGCCGCATGGGAGAAGGAAGCTTTCGAAAACTACCGGGCCTCAGGCGGTACGCTCGAAGTTGACGCCTGGCGCAAACTGCCGCAATCTCCCGACGCCCAAGCGCAGATGATGCTTGAGAAGTGGGAACAGGGGAATGCCGAGGTGCTTGAATTGTGGAGCTTGATGAACGGATGGACGCTTGATGGTCTGGCCGAGAGTTACAAAGCGATGGGCATCAGCTTCGACAAGTACTACTATGAGTCCGATACGTACAAACTGGGGAAAGCGGAAGTCCTGAAGGGGCTCGAACAGGGGGTGTTCTATCGGGAGGAAGATGGTTCGGTGTGGGTTGATCTCGCTCCGATCGGACTTGACAAGAAAGTGTTGCTTCGCAAGGACGGAACGGCCTTGTACATGACACAGGATATCGGTACCGCCATCACCCGTCATAAGGATTGGCCCTTCAACAGTTTGATCTACGTGGTCGCCAGCGAACAACAATACCACTTTAAGGTACTGTTTTACGTATTGGATAGACTGGGGTATCCATGGGCGAAAGAATTGCATCACCTTTCCTATGGTATGGTCAATCTGCCGGAAGGCAAGATGAAGAGCAGGGAAGGAACCGTCGTAGACGCCGATGACCTCGTGGAACAACTCTCTGCGTTGGCCGGCGAGGAAATCGTCGAGAAAGGAAGAGAAAAAGAAGTGGGGGACGTGAAAACGACCAGCGCCGCTATCGCTCTGGGGGCGCTGAACTACTATCTCCTGCAGGTTTCTCCTGACCGGGATATGGTGTTCAATCCCAAGGAGAGCATCAGTTTCAACGGGAATACCGGACCGTACCTCCAGTACATGGGCGCTCGCATCTCTTCGATTCTCAGAAAGTTCGACGAGCAGAAGGACGCGTACAAAGAGATCGCCTTTGACGGCAGGTTGCTTTCTCAGGCGCAGGAGCGGGAAATGGTGGGACTCATCGCAAAGTATCCCTCAGTCGTGGCGAAAGCCGGTGCGATGTATGATCCGTCGTTAATCTGTTCTTATCTGTATGATCTTTCCAAATTGTTTAGTTCCTGGTACCACGACAGTCCCGTGCTTCGTGCCCAAAGCAAGGATCTTGTGGTCGCCAGGATTGCGTTGTGCAGGATGGTGGTGACCGTCTTCCAGAACGCCTTCGCGCTTATCGGCGTTCCTTTCCTTGAAAAAATGTAAGGTTTAGGTTGCTTGTCGTTTGATATGCGGAATCCTTTTCCCAAAGGATTCCGTTTTGTTGTGGATGCGTCCTTGCTGCTTTTTGGAAGATGCACGCAATGGGAAAACGGACGGACAAACGCCATAATTGTTTTTCCCCGATGCCCATTGTACCCTTGAAAGCATTTCCTGTGGTCTTTGAAAACGCGATGGAGAAAAAACCGGGATGATTCGTTTTTTCTTTTGGGTTCACCGTAAACCGAAAGAAATATGGGGGATGTTTATTGGCGAACAAGAGGATTTTATGATAAATTTCTTGTATCTTA
>JBAXYP010000366.1:0-2531 GCA_041670725.1 Sphaerochaetaceae bacterium | reverse complement strand
CCTTGCCGTAAAAGTATCCCATGAATACGGCGAATCCCATGTGTCCTGGGACCGCAAGAAACGCCCGGGGGAGGGCGACCCCCAATCCGTAACCGAATACATACTTCACGTTCTCGAACATGGCGAATCCCATTGAAACGAACACCGCATACACAATGGCGTCAAACGTATAATTGAAGTCGGGGCAATCCCATGTCCGCTTCTTCAAGAAGAAGAATTTCGTTCCCTCTTCGACGACGGCGACGACGAGGAAAGCGAGCACCAGTACATATGCGGGGCTGTCTTTGGAGAGTGACAGATTGAGGATGACTTCTCCGATTCCTTCAAGGACGATGGAACAGAGCGCTGCATAGACACCGCGTAACAAGAGGGATCCCAACAATCGCGGATCCTCTTTCTCAACGGTATCTTTTTCATAAATGTACCGCAGGATGAAGAATCCTGGCAACAATGCGGCGAACAGGTATATCAGTATGATGATACGTGCCGTTTCGGTAAGAATGATCATGATTCGCCTCCAGTCGTCAAATGCTCTGTCAAAATGACTTGACAGGCGGAAATCGCATACAGTGCGGCTGTCTCGGCTCTGAGGATGTTCGTTTTCAACAGGACCGGATGAAAGCCCGAATCGAGCAAGGTGTTGCATTCTTCATCGCTGAGGCCGCCTTCACTCCCGACGAGGATGGAGATTTCTTCGTCTCGAGACGAGCCGGATAATAAATCTGGAAGGCTTTTTTGCTCAAGTATGTCCTGATGGAAAAACAGTTTTGTCCCTTTTGCCGTGTGCGCGAGTTCTTTAAGTGAGATGGTTGCTTCTGTCAGCGTTGTTGGGACGGAAGAACCACTTTGCTGGATGGCTTCCTTGATGATCGCCTCTAGCCGTTCGTTGCGGGAAGCAAGAGCCTTGCCGCTTTTTTCGGAAAGATCGACGGTACAAAACCTGCTTTGGACGAATGTGATCGCCCATACGCCGGTTTCCGTAGCCATGCGGACGATTGTCTCGTCTTTTTTCCCTTTGCACAGACATTGGTAGAGATGCAAGCGGGGGAACGGTCCTTGGAACGAGGGAAGCGTATCGCTGGTCGTTTTGGGCATCCCCTTCATTGCCTTGCTGCACCGTATCGTCGAATCCGGCAGAAGGGTAAGATCCCAGATCCCGCCATATGCGTCGATTCCGGAAAACTCCGTACCAACGGAGAAGCGGAGCACCTTCTCCAAATACCTTGCTTCCTTTTCGGAAAGTTTGAATGTTTCCTCTCCCGCGAAAGAACGGGGAAGTGCATACTGGCGCATGTCAGGATCCTGTTTTCAGATATTTGATGGCGCGCATCAACGGAGGATCATACTCGGTATCGACGATGGGGATGTCCTCGTACTTCATCGTTTTATTGTAGTATGCGTTCCTGATCAGGATTTTCAGAATGGTTGCGTCGATGCCCGTTTCCTTCTCTTGTCCGACGAATTTCTGCATGTTTGCCTCGGTGAAATCGGGGTTGTCCTTAATGAATTTACCGGTAGCGTCGTCCTTGATCAACGTGCTGTACGCTTCAATCTGCGTGTCGGGGACGATGAAATCCTCCACGGTGATGTCCGGTTCGATACCCTTTTCGTGAATGCATTCGCCGTTTGGGGTGAAATACCTGCCGGTGGTGAGCTGGACGTATCCGTCGCCATAGGTGAATACGGATTGGAATATCCCTTTGCCGAAGGTTTTTGTTCCGATCAACGTGGCGCGCTTGTTGTCGTGCAGCGCCGCAGCGAAGATTTCGGACGAGGAGGCGGAACCCCCATTGACCAGCAGGACGATCGGCATGTCGGAAGACACCTGCTGGTTTCCGGATGCGGTGTACCGTTGCTTGGTATTGGTTCCTTTTCTGCCTTCCATCGTTACGATTACGCTTCCTTGCGGAAGGAATGCGTTGGCGCATTTCATCGCCGTATCCACTTCGCCTCCTCCGTTATTCCTTTCATCGATGATCAAGGATTTCAGACCTTTTGCCTTAAGGTCATGCAACGCGTCGAGCAATTGGGAACTGGTATCGGAAGTGTAAGAACTGATGCTGATGTATCCGATGCCGTCATCCAGCATGGTGCTTTCGATGACAGGGGTGTTAATCAATTCCCGCGTCAACGTTACGTCAAAGGAGGTGTTTCCCCGATAGACGGTCAGCGTAACGGAACTGCCGGGGGTTCCCCTGAGTTTCTTCGAAGCTTCGGTGCTTGTCAGGGAATTGACTTTTTCTCCGTCGATAGCTCCGATCATATCGCCGCTGCGTAAACCTGCGCGCTCTGCCGGTGCCCCGCGAAACGGAGATTCGATGGTGATCATATAGGTGTCAGGATTGTTCGGATCACTGTTCTGGGGATTTTGCTTGACGAGATATACCCCAATGCCCCCGTATTTTCCAGTGCTTTCTTCCGAATAATTTTCCGCCTCGCTTGCAGGTACGTAAAACGAATACTTGTCGCCGAGCGCCTCCAGCATCGCTTCCGTCATCGCTTCCTTGACTGCGGATTTGTCGACATCTTTG
>JBAXYP010000365.1:0-2541 GCA_041670725.1 Sphaerochaetaceae bacterium | reverse complement strand
CCGGATCTGACGCGGGAGGTGGATGCTTCCATTGCGTTTTATCGTTCGGATTCCCGAAATCCTTCGGTGATGGGACGCGCGTACAATAATCTCGACGTAGCGCTTGCACGTCTTCAGCGTTCTGTATTCCAAAGTCCGCGGTATCTCGAATACCAACCGTATTTCGAAAAACTCTCGGACATCGAGGCCGAATTAGGCAAACCCGTCTCCGACTACGAGACGAAAGCTCGTGTGTACAACGCGACGATCACGCAACGGGGTTGGGGCCGTCGTTTGGCAGAGAAGCGTCGTCTTGTTCCTATGGCTTTTCTCTCCGTTTCCTCTGCGTTGGAAAATCGGCCTTGACGAAACCGGTAAGATAATAAGGAAGGACGAGAAGGATCGTCTGTATATTGTCCTGCGAAAACAGGGTGGGGAACAACCCTTTCAGGATGACGAGCGCGACGGCAAGGTACGCCTCTCCCCTGAGCATGCCCGCCGTCCGGGACGGATGGCGGAATATCCAGAATGCACCGAGCAACAAAAGCGGATTGACGAGCAGAAGAGACTCGTTGAACCATGTGACGTCCAGATCGGAGAAACAAACTGCGTAGAAGAGGATCAAGCCACAGAGTCCCAGAATGAGCGATATGAGGAAATTGCACGTTTTCCATATACCGATCCACCGTCTTTTCCAGGCCAACAGGCAGAAAAGTGCGAGCGATAAGCCGAATACGAAGGCCTGCAAGTCGTTGGAGACGGGATGTCCGCTCGTTTTTATGGGTATCTTCTCGTAATCTTGTTCTTGGTAAACGATGCGAGTCGCATGGAGCGGTTCGTATCGCATGAGTGCGTCCCCAAGCCGTTGCGGGAGAAACATTTCCTCCCACAGGCTTACCCGATGGTCAATCTCCGGACCCTGAAGGAAATTGAGGAACCAGTCGGTAAAAAAATGATGACCGAGGGAACGCTCAGCCCACGAGCGGTAAGTTCCTTCAAGGTCCTGTTTCTTTGCCCATTTTTGAAATTCCCCATTGGTGGCGGCGTCAACAATGTCCCTAAGGCGGGTAGCGCAATTGTCTTTGTAGAAATGGTACAGATAGGTGTTGTTTTCCTCCAATGCGTTGCGCTTGAGGAATTCCATGATCTGGTATTTCGCCTGGGGGCTCAGCTCAAGCCGGTATTCGGTGACACTCCTTCCTCCCTCCATTTCCAGGTTTGTCCTCCAGTCGGCGTCCGTCGCCCAGATGTTGTACAGCATGCGGCCACGAAGGAAATTCCAATAAAACCCCTTCTTCGAGTTGTCAAAAATACCATAGTCGTACATGATGGAATGTCCGCCCGGCTGGCTCACCACGATGGCCGCGTGTCCGAACCAGGAATACAAAGGATTTTCCGGCCCCATGATGACGATGGAAATGTTCGCTTTCTCCACCCAAGTCTTGATGTCTTCGGGAAGTGGCGACGCAAAATCATATTTCGCAAGTTCTTTTCTGCTGTCGAATGGTTGAGTGATATCCGGGCCTTTGATGCTCATCGCGCAAAGGAACGGGAGAGAGAAAATCACGCAGAGAAATGGGATAATGCGTTTCATCCACACCAGCATAGCACCCGGTCTCTGAATGTTCTATACTTGATGGCATGGAACGTAACGTTACTACGGAAGGCATCGTCCTCTCCAGCATCCGCTCCGGTTCCGTCGACCGGACGCTCAGGATCCTTTCCAAGGATCTCGGGCTCATCGATGTACGCAACTATGGAGCGCAAAAGGCGAACAAATCGGTAAAGGCGGAAGTATCCACCGACGGGGTTTTCTATCTGTACAACAATCCGGTGAAGAAGTCGTACACCCTCACCGACGTCGCGCCTCGTACAATGCACGAAGGACTTCGGCAAGATCTGGCGGCAAACTATGCTTCCCTGTTTTTTTCCGAATTCGTGGTTCGTACCAATGGAGGGGATTACGGGGAGACCTACCGTCTCCTTTCCGAAGCGCTGGATGCGCTTGAGGATCCGTCTGTCGACAAGGCGCAGTGCGTCATTCAGTTCGTCTGGACGATGATCGGCATTCTGGGGCTCCGACCCGATCTCGAGCGGTGTCCCGTTTGCGATGCTTTGTACGGAGAAAAGGAAATCATCGGTTTTTCATGGCAACTTACTGCCCCATGTTGCCTGAAATGTGCTACAGTGAAAGACGACATGTTGCTTCCTCCTGGTTCTCGTAGGTATCTGTCCGTCACCGCTGCGATGCCCTTTGGCTCGGCGGTGCATGTAAATCTCAACCCGGGGACGCGCGAACGGATCAAGCGGTATGTGTTGCGGTACGCCGTCTTGGTGGCGGGGGATCTCAAAACATTGGAGGATTCGGTCCTCCAGACGATGCTGTAGGTAGTATTTATAGCAAGGTTGTACATATGCAGTGGAAAAAAAATCCTGTCTCCTCCCAAGAGGTCAGGAGTTTGCATGAGCGGTTCAACGTATCTCTGCTCAGTGCGGCGATTCTGGCAAGACGGGGGATTTCCGGGCGCGATGACGTAAAATTCTTTTTGGAGAACGATCTTT
>JBAXYP010000364.1:0-2542 GCA_041670725.1 Sphaerochaetaceae bacterium | reverse complement strand
TCACTGATGCGGAGAGAAAGCTGTATCGCTTATGGCGGTACAGCTTTTTTAGTACGACGCAAGATACTCGGCGATTACAAGTCCTTCCGAACGAAGATGGCGCTGTGGAGAGATTTTCACAGGATGTTTCGGCGGATTCTCGAGTCCTTTGGACGGTCGGCAATCTCTCGTTTCCTGTGCGGCTTGGGGTCGCGTCCAAGATTTTCACATAAGCGCGATTACCTTTTCTCTGCCTTCTGAAACACGGGTTTTTTTCTTCTCCGCTCGGATGCCGCAATTCTTTTCCATCCTCATTTCCGGAGATCCATTGTTGAGCTTTTCCTTTTTTCGAAAGTTGCCTGTTTCTTGGTTCCTTTGTATTTTTTTTGAAAGGGTGATGGAATCATGCTATACTGACGGTGTAACAGTTCTATCCAACATGTGGAGGTAAGCGTACATGGAGATCCAAGAATTGAATGCATTGAGCCCACTGAGAGTTTTCGACGAATCAATCGGCGGAGGACTGGGACGTGGGAATCTCGGAGTGTTGGTTTCGCGCAGGGGCGTTGGGAAGACGGCTTGTCTGGTGCATCTTGCGACGGACAAATTGCTTCGGGGGGAGCATGTCATTCATGTTTCCTTCAACGGAAACGTCGAACATGTGATCAACTGGTACAAGGAAGTGTTCCGGGAAGTATCCGAGGGACGGAGCTTGGACGATGCATCCATCGTGTACAACAACATTCTTTCCAACCGTGTCGTGATGAATTTCAGTCAGGATGATGTGCCGGTGGCCAAGGTTCTTTCCAGTTTGGAAACTTTGATCAAACACGGATCGTTCAAGGCGGATGCGGTTCTGTTTGATGGGTATAAACTTACCATTGCCGCGGATGAGGACGTGCAGGCGATCAAACAATTTGCCAAGGATATGAATCTTGAGGTGTGGTTCAGCGTTTCTCCGGTCCGACCCGACGCGGTGATCGACGAATACGGCATCCCCAATACCATGGCGAAGTATTCTCGATTGATAGATGTTTTGATCGGTCTCAGGTATGACGACAAAAAGGATAAAGTCGTCATGACGTGTGTGCGACGGGGAGGTGCGGATTTGTCCAAACCGATGGGTGTCGATCTCGATCCCAAAACAATGCTTATCTCTAAGTGACGGGGGCGAAAGGCCGCAGGGATGCGGCCTTTTCCTTTGGGTGAAAAATCTTTCTTTTTTAATCAAACCTGCATCCAGTGCATGCAATCTTGCATGCGATTATTGTTTTTATCGTGACGAAGCGAAGCATCGGGATACGCCGTGCCATCCCATGATGGAGATGCCGGTGGTGGAGGCGCTCCTGGACAAAAGTCTGGCCGTTGCGGATGCTGTGGCGTATGCGTTCCAAGGTGGGGAACCGGTGCTTGCGGGGTTGCCGTGGTTTGAGCGGTTCTTTGCGTTGGCGGAGCGGAAAAACATCCGTCACATTCCTGTTTCCTATGCGCTTCAAACAAACGCTACGATGATCGACGACGCTTGGGCCGAGTTTTTGGCCCGACATCACGTGCTCGTTGGCGTCTCACTTGATGGTTTTCCCAGACTGAACAACATTCATAGACGAAAACAGGACGGATCGCGTAGCAGCGAGGATGTCATGCGCGGCGTCGACTGCCTGAGGCGTCATCATGCGGAGTTTAACGTCCTTACCGTCGTTACGCGTGACGTAGCGAACAATATCGACCGCATCTGGGACTATTACCAAAGCCAAGGTTTTGTCTATCAACAGTACATTCCCTGCATCGATCCTATCGGGGAAGGAGACGTGTTCCTGGATGAGGAAAGCTACGGAGAGTTTCTGATCAATCTCGGGCGGAAATGGATCTCTTCGTTCGCTACGGGAAATCCCGTCTCCATCCGTCTGTTTGACAACTTCATGGCGATTCTCTGTGGATTTCCCGTGGAGGCGTGCGATATGAAAGGTCGTTGTTCGGTGCAATACGTCATCGAGGGGGGAGGCGCCGTCTATCCGTGCGATTTCTATTGTACCGATTCATATTATCTCGGTTCCATCACCAACGATTCTTTGAAGGAAATCGACGGCAGGCGGGAGGAGATGTCTTTCATTGCAAGCAGTCACAACGCCACGCCCGCATGTGAGACATGCACATACCTGTTCCTTTGCAGGGGAGGATGCAAGCGCTATCGGAGAGGGGATGGTGCGTTCCGCTTCTGCAAAAGTTACCAGCGTTTGTTCGATGCGTTATTGCCCGATATGAAGCAATTGGCCGAACGGTTGAAGAAAGAGCAACAGCGATAGACGGAAAACCGAAAGGATTTGGAGGTCCGTTGTCTTCCCTGTGAGCCTGATCGTCCTGGTATCGATATCGTCGGAGTTTTGAAGATGAGGTACATCAACGCGACGTTGATGAAACAGGTAAGTAAAAGGAAGCGTCGCGTCACAGGGGATATCGTTTGGGCTTTTCCGTCGTTCCCGGCCGAATGTCATAAAGAACGGAAAAACGAAGAGAATCGATGTCGCATCTCATCTGCCCACAGCCGGGTGAGGGCTTCGGTTTT
>JBAXYP010000363.1:0-2547 GCA_041670725.1 Sphaerochaetaceae bacterium | reverse complement strand
CAACCGGACTGGAGAAACGACAAGGATTTCTTGCGGTTCGGCAAGCCAAAAATCTGCGCGATGGTCAGCGGGGGAAACATCGACAGCATGGTTCTTCATTACACGGCGAACAACAAGATCCGGCACGAGGACGTCTACAGTCCGGGAGGGAAAGCGGGATGCAGACCCGACCGTCCCACCATCGTATACACATCACGCGCAAAGCAAGCATATGGGAAAGACGTACCGGTAATCATTGGAGGCCTCGAAGCATCTCTCAGACGCTTGGCCCACTACGACTTTTGGTCCGATTTGGTTCGAAAAAGTATCCTTCTGGACAGCAAGGCCGATCTACTCATCTATGGAATGGGTGAACTTCAGACCGTGGAAATCGCAAAACGTCTCGCATCCGGAGAATCCGTTTCCACCCTCCGCGATATCCGCGGAACCGTCTTCGCAACAAACGAATTGCACCCCTCTTTGTTACCCGTCGTCACGTTGCCGTCGTTCGAAGAAGTAAGCGAACGGGACATCCATTCCAACCAACCGACGGAAAATGGTAAAAAGAAATATGCCGAAGCCTTCCAAACGAAGTTGCTTCACGAAAACCCGATGCAACCGGAAATCATCGTCCAGAAATGCATGAATCGGTTCGTCGTGCAGAACCCTCCGGCCCTTCCGCTTTCCACGGAGCAATTCGATGCGCTGTACGGTCTTCCCTACACGTTCAGCGCCGATCCCGATTACGATAAAGACGGAGGAGTACCCGCCCTTTCCGAAGTACAGTTCTCTCTGACCAGCAACCGAGGATGCTACGGAGCCTGCAGTTTCTGCGCTATTTCGAGCCATCAGGGGAGAATCATCCAGACGCGCAGCATCCCGTCGTTGGTAGCGGAAGCGAATCGCATGACGTCCCACACCGACTTCAAAGGGTACATCCACGACGTGGGAGGTCCTACGGCGAACTTCCAAGGAAGAGCCTGCGACAAACAGCGGACGGACGGTCCGTGTTCCCACAGGGAATGCCTGTGGCCGAATCCTTGTCCGAATCTGAAGGACAGTCATCTTCGTTACCTTGATGCGCTTCAAGCCATCGAAAAAGTGCCACACGTAAAAAAAGTTTTCATAAGGAGCGGCATCCGATACGATTATCTGATGTCCGTTGCCCCAACGGACATACGGGAACAATTTCTTAAGCATATCGTAGCGCACAACATCAGCGGACAACTGAAAATCGCACCGGAACACATTCTTCCGGAAGTACTCGACGCAATGGGCAAGCCACGGGTGCAACTGTACGAAGCGTTCTGTGACGCGTACGCCAAGGAGAACGAACGACAAGGGAAGAAACAATACTTGATCCCTTATTTCATCGCCGCACATCCGGGCAGTACGCTCAAGGACGCCGTAGAACTTGCGTTGTACATGCATCGTCACCATTTCGTCCCCGATCAGGTACAGGAATTTTATCCTACGCCGGGGACGGTGTCCACGACGATGTACTACACTGGTCTCGATCCGAGACCAGGGAAACAATTCGCAAGAATCTACGTCCCTAAGGGGCGGGAACGGACGTTACAGCGAGCCCTGTTGCAGTACAACAAACCCGAGAATCGCTTTCTTGTGAGGGAAGCGCTGAGGGATTGCGGCATGCAGGGCGCGGAGAGGGTCTTATTTTCCCATGACACTCGATAAGGAATTTTACAAGAAGATGGGCACCATCGCTATCCCTGTGGTGCTGCAGAACCTGTTGGTCAACAGCCTGACCTTCGTCGATACGTTGATGATCGGGCAGTTGGGATCGGACGCCATCGCTGCCGTAGGTCTCGCCAACCAGATTTCGTTTCTCATCAACTTGTTTTATTTCGGTACTTGTACCGGTGCGTCAATCTTCATCGCCCAGTTCTACGGCGCGAAAAATGATGAAGGTATCCAAAAAGTCATGGGACTCGGTTTGGAAACCTGTGTTCTGGGGGCCGTAATCTTCAGCGTTCTGTCCATGGGATTTCCCCGGACGGTCATGCATATATTCACCCACGACGAAGCGGTGGTCGAACTGGGAAGTTCGTACCTGTTTTACATCGGTCCGGGATTTCTTTGTCTCGCCTTCGTACAAATCCACGCGGTTGGACTCCGAACGACAGGACGTGCCGACCTTCCTCTGAAGGCATCCATCGTCTCGCTCTTTTCCGACATTCTTTTGAATTACTTGCTGATCTTCGGTAAGGGGCCGTTTCCGCGCCTAGGCGTGAAAGGGGCTGCCATCGCCACATTGGCCAGCAGAATCATTGAAATGCTGGTAATCCTCTTTTTCATCTATCCGAACAAAAGCCTTTGCGCCATTAAGGGGACCGACGCGTTCCGCTTCCCCAAGCCGTTCCTGTCCAAAGTGATTCCCACCTGCATCCCCGTAATCTGCAACGAGTTCTTCTGGGCTCTGGGGATGTCCACGTATAAGATTGCGTTCTCCCGGCTTGGCATGGACACCATCGCCGCCGTCAACGTCAACGAATCCATATCCAACATGTTCTTCACCGCCATGTTCGGCGTCGCCTCCAGCGCACTGAT
>JBAXYP010000362.1:0-2554 GCA_041670725.1 Sphaerochaetaceae bacterium | reverse complement strand
TGAATCAAGCTCTGAACCACCTTCTCCTGTGTGAGGCCCAAGGCACACTGTCCGTCAGCAACGCTCTGGTACACCGCGGAAGAACTTGCCGAAAGTTTACCATCAAGATTCTTTGCGAACTGCTTTACTCCATCCCACCCCAAAGCAATCAACATGGTACACAACAGCGTATACGCCGACCCACTTTCCGCCGGACTGGCAAAGGCAATCCGGCCTTTCCATTTGGAGTCAAGCAAATCCTTCCAGCATCGGGGAACATCCTCCTTTCCCACCAGCATGGTATTATAGGCAATGATGACAGGAACAGGACTCTCTCCCGTCCACAGCCGCTTTTCATCCTTGTCGTGGAGAGGAATCAACCCATCCACACTACTGACATACGGGACGAACAGATCAATATTTGCGGCCACAGATTCCGCGCCTCCCCCCCAAAGCACATCGCATTGCCCGTTTCCGTCCATGGCCTCTTGCCTGATACGTCCGATCAATTGGCCGGTACCTGCGAATACCACGGAAACATGAATTCCCGTTTTTTCCTGGAATTCTTTGACGGACGCAGCCACCACAGCAGTTTCGTGTGGGGTGTAAACGGTAAGTTCATTCGAAGAAGGTGTAGAAACGACATTCTCGTCGTTTCCCTCAGCCCAAAGGAATCCCACCAGGGCGACGAAGCAAAAGGCAATCATGTAGAGGAAACGTCTCATCGCGATCACCATCCATCCTCAAAATCGTTATAACATTGCAAAAGGTGGAGAACAACCGTGAAAAACTGGCTTTTTTGTTTGATAATTCAGCGAATAAGCTTTACAAATCCACCTGTAGTGTGGAATTCCACTCCACGTCTCACCGCGTCCTGGACACGTCGTTGTAAAGGCGTGCGACAGGGATAAACAAGTACATCGGCTTTGGTCGCACCAAAGAAAAAGACCCTTTCGAAAATTTGAGGTTCCCCCTCCTCTTTTATGGGGAATTTGGCGAACCGACGCATGAATGACAAAATGTTGGGACTGTCTTGGCACACAATCTCGAGATTAGGATCAAGAAGCCAGGAATCGCAGACAACAAGGAGCGCCCACGGGAAAAAAGCGGACGCTTGCATAAGGGAGTCATCCACCAATGAAGGAAGCAATTTACCCCCTTCGGGGATATGAAGGCGCACCGCATCCATCCCTTTCTTCTCGATGCATTTCCAACCGGTGACGGGCATGTCCGTTACATGAAAAACGTTATGTTCCTCATCAAGGGAAATTACATTGGAGAAAGGATAAAGAGAAAACTCATATTGCAAACGTCCGAGTCTCCAGATCCTTCCGCAAGCATGACGGGCGACCCACCGTACCCTGTCCAGACCAATGATACCGTGGCAACATTCGTACCTGTCCTCCCATACCGCGATATCGGAGAGCGTCGCCGTCCGTATCGCATCGTCGGGATAAAACCGCCGGGTGATATCGTAACAGAGGCCGAGAAGCACCAAAGGATACACCGGTCCGTACAGATCCAACGCACGGGAAAGCGACGAAGAAAATGCGTCCTGATCCCGTCGGGCACACGCCTGTTCCGCCTCCTGGACCAACCTTTGATCCCGATGTTCCGAAAACATCCGTTCCATTGCAAAACGAATGTCGTCCCTTAATCCCGTTTCTTGGCAAAACGTCTCAAACATGACGGTAGTATAACATGGAAACAAAAACACGGCACGGATACATCATCATCCATGCCGTGAGGAAAACGACCCCTTCTTATTTCTTGGGAAGCACCAGATTCAGCAGAATTCCCACCAATGTGGAAAGAGCGACCCCTCCCAACGAGAATTCCATGCGTCCCATCGGGAAGGCAAGTATACCGCCGCCGATACCGATGGTCAGAATCACGCTGGAGATGGTCAGATTCCGTTTGTCCTGATAATCGACTCCGCTTTCCACCAATGTTCTCAGTCCGCTGGATGCGATGATGCCGAAAAGCAACATCGATATACCTCCGAGAACCGGATTCGGAATGGTGTGGATCAACGCGCCGAACTTAGGGAAAAAGGAAAGCAGGATGGCGAACACCGCGGCACCACCGGTGACCCATACACTGTATACCCCGGTTAACGCGAGAACGCCGATATTCTCTCCGTACGTCGTATTGGGCGGGCCACCCCAAAGAGACGCCCACAATGTGGCGAGACCATCGCCGCTCAAGGTTCGATGGAGACCCGGATCTTCATAGAAATTGATGCCGACTACTTTGGAAACCGTCATGGTATCGCCCAGATGCTCGCAGATGGTGGCGAAACTGACGATAACGAATGTCATAATCCCGACTACATTGAACTTCGGAAAGGAAAAATGAGGGAAACCGAACCATGCGGCATCCCTCACACCTTGGAAGCTGATCAAACAATAGGCGGGAAAGAAAACTCCCATGATCAACGTGAATAAATATCCCGCGGCAAGCCCAAACAGGATTGGAATGATGGAAAAGAATCCTTTGCCGTAGACGTTCATGATGACGGTGACGGCAAGAGTCACGATGGCGATGGAAAACAATACCAGGGAATAGCCCTGAG
>JBAXYP010000361.1:0-2568 GCA_041670725.1 Sphaerochaetaceae bacterium | reverse complement strand
CTCCAGACGGCCCACACGGAATCCAGAAGCTTGCTGATGTTCTTTCCCTCTTTCGCGGAAATCGGAATAAGCGGTGCAAACGACAAAATCGGGAATAGGTATCTGGTCCTGTCCTCGATGGCGTTCAGCTGGTTCTGCGGACCATGCAGCAGATCGATCTTGTTCAACACAAGGATAATCCCCCGGCCCCTGCGAACCACCAGATTGGCAATCTTCTTGTCTTGCTCCGATATCCCTTCCTCGCTGTCGACCATCAGAAGCACGACATCCGATTCCTCGATCGCTTTGATCGAACGGTTGACCGAATAGTACTCGACGTCATCGCTGACCTTGCCCTTGCGACGGATTCCCGCGGTATCCATGACGGAAAACAATGTATTCTTATAGGTGAATCTGCTGCGAATCACATCGCGCGTGGTACCGGGGATGTCGCTTACCAATGACACCTCGTCTCCGACGAGCAGATTGGTGAGCGTACTCTTGCCGGTGTTCGGCTTGCCCATAATGGCGATCTTCACCGTCGCTTCTTCTTCCGGCGCCTGTTGTTCCGTCGTCAGATCCAGCATGCCGCACAGGCAGTCCTCCAATTCCTCCATACCAAGTCCGTGAGCCGCTGAAATCCCGACCACCCGTTGGAATCCATACTGAAAATAATCCCAAACCAGATCCTCGCGTCGTTGGTCGTCCACCTTGTTAACGACCAAGACCACTTTGTCCGTATACGGCCGGAGATCTTCCATAATCTGGTGATCCTCTCCTGTCACCTCGGTGCAATCCATCAGAAAGAGGATCGCGTCACTGGAGGCGAACAAAGAAATGCTCTTGTCGGTGACGAGATCATCCAATCCAGTTTTCTCCTGCTTGATGCCGCCACTGTCGACCAGCGTAACGGGGTGGTTGCCCAAATACCATCGTTCCTCGATGGCGTCCCGCGTCACACCGGGTTCAGGACTCGTGATGGCCCTGCGTTTGCCGAGGAGTCTGTTGAACAACGTGGATTTTCCCACGTTCGGACGTCCTATAATCGCTATCATGGGAATTTTTCCCATTTCATTCATTTTTTCGCTCATGTCGTCCCATCCAATCCTTCATGTATGTCTTGATGGCCTCGCTCTCGTCCAGTTGCAAAACCGCATCCGCCAGTTTGCCGCATTCGGCATAACTCACCATACGGAGATTGCGCCGCACCGCCAGCACCGACTGCGGATCCATCGAGAACTCGTCCAGCCCCAAGCCGCAGAGCAGTGGGGACAGAAAACCGTTGCCGGCCATCTCCCCGCACATGCCCACCGGAATACCCGCAAAATGGCCTTTGTCGATGATCATCTTGATGGACCTCAACACTGCGGGATGCAACGGCTGGTACAGATACGCTATCTTCTCGTTCCCCCGGTCGACCGCCAGCGTGTACTGGATCAGATCGTTTGTTCCGATAGAGAAGAAATCCACTCTCCCCGCCAAAAGGTCCGCACACAACGCGGCCGATGGCACCTCAATCATCGTTCCGACCCGCACCTGATGGTCATACGGGATTCCTTGTTCGTCCAGTTCCCGCTTCGCCTGATCCAAGACGGCAAGCACATCATCCAGTTCCTTCACTCCGCTGATCATCGGGAACATGATCCGCAGTTTTCCATATACGCTTGCACGGAGCAATGCACGTAACTGTACCGAAAAGATATCCTTTCTGGCAAGACAGAAACGGACGGCACGCCACCCGAGAATAGGATTCTGCTCGTCGATTCCCAGCCCGGGGACGACTTTGTCGCCTCCGATGTCGAATGTCCTAATCGTAACCGGATTCGGAGCCATCGCCTGGATGACCGATTTGTAGTTCTCGAACTGGGTATCCTCCGAAATCTTTTCCCCCCCCTCGAGAATAAGATATTCGGAACGATACAGGCCGATACCGTCCGATCCGACCTGCTTGACCATCGGAACCTCCCCAACCATTTCGATGTTGGCGAGGATCTTCATCGTATGCCCATCCGTGGTAACGGTGGGGAGCCTTGAGAGCATATCCAGCTGATGCTGTTCCTCCTGCATCCGTTCGTTGCGCTCCTTGACCGTCCGCTTGGCGCCAAGTTCCGGCCTGACGAATACCTCTCCGTAGTTGCCATCGACGATCACTTCGTCCCCGTTATGTACCTTGGAACTGAAAGAACCCAACGCAAGAACGGTAGGAATACGTAAGGAACGAGTAAGAATTGCAATGTGGCTTGTAGGTCCGCCCCCGTCCAAGGCGATGCCGAGCACATGGGCTTTATCGATGGAAAACAACTCCGAAGGCAGGAGCTTGTCTCCGACGAGAATCACATCATGATCCAAATGGGAAAGGCCGTGCTGCGGTTGTCCCTCCAAAACCCTGATGATCTGCAGAGAGACATCCTCGAAATCCATCGCTCGTTCTCGAAAGACCGCATCCTTGGAACTTTCCAACGGTTTGGTCATGGTCTCTATCGTCGTCTTGACCGCCCATGGAGCACAGACGGCCTCCTGCTCGATCATCGCGTCCACGGCCCTGATGAATTCGGGATCGCCGAGCATCATGCGATGCGTTTCGAGAAT
>JBAXYP010000360.1:0-2570 GCA_041670725.1 Sphaerochaetaceae bacterium | reverse complement strand
CAAAAAAGGCCAATGCCGTTGTCCAGGAACAACATCACGCCTGAGTTGATGTGTCTTGGATGTGCATCTACCATAGCACTTCTTGCGGGTTCTCATGAAAGAGAAGGAGAAACATTATGAATGAAATTGATTACATAAGTATCGGAAAAAGAATAAAGTACTACAGGGTACAAAAGGGTTTGTCCCAAGAGGAATTCGCCTCCCGTATCTCGGTAAGCAGGACATATCTCGGCTATCTGGAAACCGGAATCAGGGGATTGAGTCTTCAGTTACTGGTAAACATCACAAATGAACTGAGAGTTCCCATCGGAGTATTGTTGGAAGACAGTTTGGAAGAGGCATCAGACCAGTACAATACCCAAGTACTGAAAGCTCTTATCAACTGTACCCCTCAGGAAACGGACATCCTTACAAAATCAATACACGAACTAAAGAAAATCCTAAAGGGCTATACAATTAAATGATCTTATCATTGAGAATACCGCAATATCAACATTGTGGCACGCAACGCGATCCAGTACTCTTCGATCCCCGTCGGCATCCTTCTGTGAGGATGGCTGTCGGACTCCGTGTTCGAACCACTTCTCAAGGCACAGGGCTCCATCCCCTCCGTATTACGGAGGTTTCTGGGTACGATGCCCGGTTCGGGGATGGTGATGATGTTCCTCTGTACCGGAGTCATGGGGGCGCTTACCTGCGTCATCGCCTCAAGGACTCGGCAAGTCAAATCCCTTTGCAAATGATCCGATCAATCGTTATGCGATTACCGCAACATTAGTTGCATTTGCCGGACGGCATCCGGGTAAATACTGGCAACTCGCTCGTTTTTCAGATAAGTTACCGTTTCACCGCTACCACCATTCCATCTCCGATCGGCAGCAACGTACTGTCAAGCTCCGGCGAATTTGCGACAAGGCGGTCGAACCTCCGTACGGGTTCCACTTGGTCGCTCCATTTTTCATCAAGGTCCATGACGGGAAACAGCGCGTCGTCCGCAACAAAAACGCCACCCGAGCGAAGGATTCTGATGCAATCCCCAAGCAAAACGGGATAAAGCAGTTTGTCCACGTCCTGAAAGATAAAATCGAACGCCCCGTCCGGGAAACCGGGAACGATCCGGCGCGCATCGCCGAACATGATTTCCACGGTGGCTTCCACACCGGCACGCTTGAAATTCTTTTTCGCCCGCTCTGAAGCGTTCTCATCGAATTCGATCGTCGTGATCGTCCCGCCATATTCCCGCGCGACAAGCGCCATGGATGTCGCAGAAAACCCGATACTGGTTCCGATCTCAAGGATCCTCTTCGGCCTCTTCATCCGTAACACCACTTGCAGGAAGCGCGCGGCGTCATCGTCCACGACCGGCACGAAATCCTTCCATCCCGTCTTTCCCACGAATTCCCTTCTTCCCAGGGAACATTTCGAAGCATACAGGCCTTCAATGTAAGCCCTGTACTTCCCCAATGTGTCTGTCGCTGAGTTTTTTCCCGTTTCCATGGTTCACTTCTCTCCTTCCGTTCGTGCCTGCGAGACGGGAAGGCGTAAGAAAAACATACCCTCCGACCCGGCAGACAGGTGATACGTTGGCTTACGTGAACGCTTACGGGATAATCACTCATAAGGTATGCACTCCCATTACGTATGTCAACCATCCCCGTCGGTGCATACTCCAGACGCGTCTACGAAAACGCCGGCAAGTCGGAATGAAATGGGAAAACACCGACATCAATTGACTTCAAAGGATTTCTTCATGCGGACAAACAGGCAGGTCTGTCTGGAGGGACAACACGGACTTGGTTTGCTTCTCATAGACAAACGTGGTTATCAAAGTCATGGTGTTTGTCATCCACACATTTCTGTCACCGTCGCATTCCGAGATCCGAGAAGCGAACGAATCAGAAAACAAAACTGACCATCATGGTGTTCCCCAAGAGCGTTCCATCCGCAGATGAGCCTCCCTTCGCCATATGGAAACGCGGAACAAATATGCCTATGACAGTCCCGATTGCGGCGGCGATAAGGACATCAGAGAGGAAATGGTTGCCGGAAAGGATTCTGGACATGCCCATTGCGGTGGCAAGCGCATAGCATCCAGCTGTTACGGGGATGTTCCATCCTGATTTTGGATGGTATGCACTGAACATGGAACTGACGAGTCCCGCGATGGCAAAGGCGTAAGTGGTGTGCCCCGAGAAGAACGAGCGGTTCCAGTCTCCTGATCGGATCGCTTCCAAGGGATAACCGGAGAAGTACATGTATGGCCGTGCTCTCTGTACAAAGGCTTTCGCCAGTTGCTTGGAACCATAGGAAAGCAGGAACGTTTCCATCCCGATGGCCCCCGCCTTCGTCCATTCCTTCACAGGAATCGTAAGGAGAATGCCAAGGGTCGCAAAACCGGCGATTTCCAGAATCTTCGACACCTTGTTCATGGTCTCATTGTATGGTCTCATGGTCCATCGGTCGAACACATTCACGTCATCTTTTCGCAAGAGCCGGCCCGTATACGCATGACTGCAAGACACAACATGTCCTGCGATGACGCCGCCTCCCGCCGTAAGGATTCCCGCACT
>JBAXYP010000359.1:0-2577 GCA_041670725.1 Sphaerochaetaceae bacterium | reverse complement strand
CCCGAGGGAGCAAAAACGCTGTACCTGAACATCGGCAAGATGAAACGATTGTACGCCAAGGAACTTTCCCAGATTTTCCAAGATCAGCTTGGAATCACCCGTGACGATATTTACGCCATCCGCATCCACGACAAATACAGTTTCGTGTCGATGAGCGGCGAAAACTGTGAAAAAGCAATCGCCAAGATGAACGGCATGGACATCAAGGGCAGAACCATCGCCGTCAGTTACTCGAACAAGGAACAGTAATGTTCGTCGATCACTTGGTTGTGGGACCGTACCAGACAAACTGTTACATTCTCGGTGAGGAAGAGACCCAAAGCGGTTGGATCATTGATCCGGGCGGGGATGCGAAACGCATCATCGCCTGCGTCACCGGCCATAAGGTCAGGCCCGTCGCCGTATTGTTGACGCATACCCATTGGGATCACATCACCGCGCTTCCCGCAATCAAGGAAGCGTATCCTGATATCGAAATCCTCGTCGGACGCAATGACGCGGCGTTTCTTGGAAAAAGCGCTTACCAACGGTTTGACGAGACCATTACGGACAGACGGTTTCTCGCAGTTTACAAGACGGAATTGCAAAACATGCCCGAACCCACCACATTGCTGGATGACGGGCAAATGCTCGACGACTGCCATATGAGCGTACTCCATACGCCAGGCCATACGCCAGGAGGCGTGTGTTATTACCATGAGGAGGGGCATTTCCTCTTCTCCGGAGACACCCTTTTCTGCGGAGGCATCGGACGGACGGACTTGTTCGGTGGTTGTTATTCAGACATCATCCAAAGTTGCCGGCGACTTCTTGAGCTTCCCGGCGACGTACAGGTACTGCCGGGCCACGGTCCTGAGACTACCATCGCCCAGGAAGAAACAAACCCGTATATCGTCTAAACGAGAATTCCCCACCGAATCGAGTGGGGAAGTCTCTTCAATAGCGTCGGGGCCGCTCCTCTTTGTTCTTGCATTCAAGACAAAGGACGGCGTACGGGAGAGCCCGGAGCCTTTCTTCGGGGATTTTTTTCCCGCACCGGAGGCACGTGCCATAGCGTCCCGCGTGAATTCTGTCCAACGCACCCTCGATGGCGCGAAGTTTGTCGGCCTCATGCTTGTTGATTACTTCGAGTTTCTTGATGGCGATGTCGTCAGCGGCACTGTCGATGCTGTCTTTGATGCTCATCGCTCCCGCTATATCCTTGAACTCGGAATTGCTCTCGGCCATGTGCTCCAAAATCTCTTTGCGCATGTCCAGAAGTTTCTGTTCCATTTCCTCGTTGAACGTCATAGACTACCCCCGAAAGGAATTTTCTCTAACATGGTGTTTCTTTGAAGGTAAGTCAATGAACGTCATAGACTACCCCCGAAAGGAATTTTCTCTAACATGGTGTTTCTTTGAAGGTAAGTCAATAGGTCAATTCACGATTTTTCGTTATTTTTCTCTTTTTGGGTATCTTCCACGAAAGCCCCTAATTTCCGTACCGTCCGGATCATCGCTACGAGGATGCCAATGACCAAAACAGTCATGACGGCGATGAGCACGGGTCTGTCGCGAGAAAGAATCGCGAGAAAGCAATACCCTGCCAGAAGGCAGACGCAAAGGACGATCACCCAGAACGACAAAGAACGATATTGTTTTTTATCCATTAAGAAACTCCTTGATGAAGGAAAGGAACTCCGCGTACGTGTCGGCGATCCGCAATCCCGGTTCCTCCTTAAGAATGTTTGCCGGTGCGCAAAAGAGGCATCCGCCGTCCGCACGGTGAATCATCGAAAGATCATTGTAGGAGTCGCCTGCGGCGTATGTGCGGAAGTTCAGCGAACGAAGCGCATCGATCGCCTTGCGTTTCCCGTCCTCCAAGCGCATCACATATCCGACGATCATTCCGTCCTCGTCCACACGAAGGCTGTTGCACCAAAGCATCGGCCAACCGAGTTGCCGCATCAACGGAGAAGCGAATTCCTGAAAGGTGTCGGAAAGGAGAATCACCTGCGTCATCGACCGGAGTTCGTCAAGAAACTGTTTCGCGCCCTCCAGAGGATGCATGGTAGCGATCACATCCTGAATATCGGAAAGTCGGAGATGATGATGCCGGAGCAACTCGATCCGATATCGCATCAGCTTGTTGTAATCGGGTTCTTCACGCGTTGTGATTCTCAATTCCCCAATCCCCGTCTTTTCGCTGAACGCAATCCAGATCTCAGGAACCAACACACCTTCCAAATCAAGACAAACGATGTCCATTGTCAACTCTCCCTGCTCAGAAAGTATTTCCATATCCGACAAGAAAGGCAAGAGCGCCGAAGAGCGAAACGGTTTCGGAAAGCACCTCCGCCGCACCAAGCACGTCACCGGTCACGCCTCCGATCAACCGTCGGGATATCATCCCCACGACGAACGCGGCGAGTACCGCGAAAGCAACCATAGCCCAAAGCACCGGTTCCCCGAACGGAACGAGCAACAGCGCCGCGAAAAGCGAAGAAACAACGAGATGCCGTATCTTGGCACCCCTGACAAGAGCTCCCGCCGTACCCTCTGTCCGGGCATACTGGAGAAAGACCGCCAAAGCCACCT
>JBAXYP010000358.1:0-2587 GCA_041670725.1 Sphaerochaetaceae bacterium | reverse complement strand
CAAAAGAACAATGCTTTCCCTAGCGGCTTCCAGTGCCTTCGACGCGTGTACATCGCTATCGATCTCATCGACGGAAAGGTCGTCGTATGGTGTTTTCTCATCAAACATTCCCAGCTCGAACCGCGTTGAGAAGACCCGTATACAGGCTTCTCTGATGGCATTCTTCGTCACCAAGCGTTTCTGATAAGCACGATAAAGATATTCGTACGTACATCCGCAATTCAGATCACATCCACGATTCAGCGCCAAAGCGGCAGACTGTTCGGGCGTCTGCGTGACATGATGTCCCTGATGGAAATCCCGTACGGCCCAACAGTCGGAGATGACCATTCCGGAAAATTTCCATTCGTCACGGAGTTTCTGCTTGAGAAGCGGATGCGCACACGTCGGTTCGCCGTTCAGCATCGTGTACGCCCCCATCACGGCATTTACATGCGCTTCGCACACAGCGGCCTTGAACGCCGGCAAATAGGTTTCCTCCAAGTCTTTCGGACTGACGACCGCATTGAAATGATGCCGTACCGCCTCCGGCCCGCTGTGCGCGACAAAATGTTTCACGCAGGATGCCGTTTTCAAAATGCTTTCATCTCCTTGGAGCCCCGTAATGAACGCCACCGCCATCCTACTTGTCAAATAAGGGTCTTCTCCATATGTTTCCTGTCCTCTGCCCCATCGGGGATCACGGAAAATGTTGATGTTCGGGGACCAGACGGTCAAGCCTTTGTAGATGCCGCGGTCTCCAAGTGCGCTGTAGGCGTTGTACTTGGCCCGCTGTTCGGTGGATACGATGTCGGCGACTTCACGAACAAGATCGACGTCAAAGGTCGCGGCAAGGGCAATCGACTGGGGGAAAACGGTCGCGGTCCCGCTCCGGGCTGCACCGTGCAACCCTTCGTTCCACCAATTGTAGGCGGGGATCCCCAAACGGGGGATCGCAGATGATTGATGGAGCAATTGGGAACACATTTCTTGTACGGTCATACGGTCGACAAGTTCTTCCGCCCGCTTTCTGCATCCTTCCTTCATCCTTTCACGCTTCCTATCATCAAGCCGGAAACGAAGTGTTTCTGAATGAAGGGATAGATGACCAACACGGGAACCATGCCGAGAACCATCACCGCCATTTTCGTGTTGCTGTATACATAGTGTTCACCACCAAGCGAATCATCAGCTTCAAACATCAGACTGCGGAGAACGACCTGCAGAGTGTATTTCCGGCTGTCGTTGATAAACATAATGACTTCAAAATATCTGTTCCAGTAGTTGACGAAATAAAACAGCGTGACGGCGGCAATAATGGAAACGGAAAGAGGAAGCACGATGCGCAACAATACGCCGTAATCATTGCAACCGTCCAAACGCGCCGACTCGATCAACGATTCGGGAATCGCTGACATGTAGTTCTTGATAATGATTACGTTGAACGTTGAAACGGCCACGGGAACGATGATCGCCGCCATCTTGTTGATCATATGAAGAGACCTTACCACCACATAAAACGGCATGATGCCGACGTCAAATACCAATGTGAACGTCAGCATTCCCATCAAGAATTTTCTTCCCACAAGGTTTTTACGCGACAGGGCGAAACCAAGGGGAATGGAAATCACGATGGAAAGCGCCGTTCCGACGACGGCGACGAACAGTGAGTTCCTGAACGCCTGCATATATCCGCTGTGCAACACCCGATAATAATTCTCCAGTGTGAACGAATGCGGGACGAGGAGATAATCATTACCCACCACATCATTGTCCATGGCGAATGAGGTTATCAAGACGTTCCAAATGGGGATAACGATGGAAATCACGACGAGCGCGAGGATAATGATGTTGCATACGTTGAAAACTTTTCTTCCCGCGGATTCCTTGATCGTTTTCGTTGACATACCGCCCTCCTACAGGATTGGTTCTTCCAAGAACCGCGAACTGAGCTTGTTTGTGGAAAGAACCAAAAACAGGCTGATCAAACTGGTGAACATGCCGACGGCGACCGAATACCCGATGTCGCCGGAAAGGACACCTTCCCGATATACGTACGTCTGGAGAACATCCGCCACATCATACACTGCGGAATTGTACATAACGAGGATCTGCTCGAAAATCAACAGGACGTGTGCCAGATTAAGCAAAAGCATGGTCACGATGGTCGGTCTGAGAGACGGCAACGTGACGTTCCATAGTTGTTGCCATCGTCCCGCTCCGTCGATAGTCGCCGCTTCGTATAACTGCGGCTCAATGGTTGTCAGTGCCGCGATGTAGATGACCGCGCCATAGCCCATTTGACGCCAGATGTAACTGGAAACAATTACGCTGCGAAAGTATGTCACCGAAGCCATGAAATAGATCGGTTCATGCCCAAGCGCCTTTATGACGGCGTTGACGGGACCGGATTCCGGAGATAATAGATTGACAAAAATCGATCCCACGACGACCCATGAGAAGAAATACGGAACATAAATGACGAATTGTATCGCTTTTTGTACTTTGAAGTTTTTCAACTCATTGATCAGTAGCGCCACAATAATCGGACAGGGAAAATAGAAGACGATGTTCATCAAACTGATGACCAACGTATTCCGGAATGCAT
>JBAXYP010000357.1:0-2599 GCA_041670725.1 Sphaerochaetaceae bacterium | reverse complement strand
CATCAAACATATCCTTGTTGTAGAAGACGGCACCGACACTGTTGTGGCGTGGATAACAATAGTAGTGACCATCATACTTCGCCCAAGATTCGTTTGCCCCAAAGTTAGCGACCATATCGATGCCGTCTTTTGCGATGAAATCGTCGATATTGCGGAGCAAACCATTTTTGGCCTTCGCAAATTGCTGACCATCGGCGATCTGCACCACATCGACATCGCTCGACCCCATCATCATGACATCAAGTTTAGTCTGCGTGTCCGCATTGTCTGGAACAACATGAAGCACGACTTCAACATCGGGATTCTCAGCGTTGAATTGGGCGATGATGGGATTGGATTCCTCGAGAGCCTCCCATGTGTAGTAATTGACAACTGTCTTCTGGGGTAAAGCCGCGGAACCTTTTTCCGTGTTGCCATTGGCAAAGAGCATGACCGCGGAAGCCACAAGCACAGAGGTAATGAATACGAACCGTTTCATTCTCGTTTCTCCTTTATGCATAAAGTATGTGGCTGAATCTTTGTTCCGGTAACTGCCAAAGATTTCCGATAAGTTCAGTTTTTTTACGGTTGGACGGGAAATGTGATGATCGCCTCGGTCCTTACTCCGGGTTCGCTCACCAAAGAGAAAGAACCCCTTTCCCCATATGCCAAGCGGACACGCTTGGCAACATTTGAGAG
This sequence comes from Sphaerochaetaceae bacterium, assembly GCA_041670725.1. Lineage (GTDB taxonomy): Bacteria > Spirochaetota > Spirochaetia > Sphaerochaetales > Sphaerochaetaceae > RUG023. Next base: position 1,921 of record JBAXYP010000357.1, on the reverse strand, counting down.
TCCAACCCCTTCTTGCTTCTCCACCTCCTTCATACGTTCAGGAGATATGCCCGAGCCATCATCTCGCACTGCTATCCGGACTCGTCCATCATCAATGGAGATTATCACGTCGATATGGGCGGCTTCCCCATGGACCAGTGAATTCTCGACAAGAGGTTGGATCAACAATGGCAATACCTGACAATCAAGCGCTTCGGCGACGACTTTGCACGTATAGCGGAAACGATCCCCAAGACGGATGTTCTGAATATAGATATAATTGTCGACATTCTTCAATTCTTGTCTGAGAGTCACAAACCCTTTTGCATGCACGCCAAAACGGAGAAAATCGGCCAGTTTCTCCACCATTTCCACGATATCCTCGTCCCCATGGGCATCCGCCATCCAGTTGATGGAATCGAGCGTATTATAAAGAAAGTGGGGATTGATCTGGTGCTGGAGAGATTTTAGTTCCGCCTGCACGGTGGCCACCTGCATCTCTTTTTCCCGAAGTTGGTTCTCCGTCACTTGCTCGGTCAAGGCAAGCAATCTATCAATCATCCGATCATAGTTCTCCTGAATGGAATCAATTTCCGCTACCCCGCTCTTTTTCACTTCTGTTCCGCTTCTTTGTCGCGAGAGATCCTGTAAGACCATGCGATGATCCAAATCTTGCAACGGCTGTGCCAGTTTCATTCCCGTCTTTTCTGAAAGGATGACGAAAAGGATAACCAACAATACCTCAACAAGCAAACCAGGCAAAATAAGATGAGGCTGGAAGAGAATCTGCGAAACAGGCACCGAACCTTCCAAACGCCATCCCTCTGGCCGTTCAAAGTCGCTGTACACCACGATTCCTTTCATCGTTTCTTCGCCAAGGGAAGAGATCACAGCGTTTCCCGGCATCAAAATGGAAACAGATCCGTTCTTTGTCCAATTTGCTTTTTTCAGCATATCTCGGAAAACTCCGGTCTCCACATTGATGAGAATATATCCCAAAAGGACCCCCGTTTCGGTGTTTCTTTCCAAATCAAGACGACGTACTTTTTGAGCCAAAGAAATCACTTTTCTGTTTCCTGCCCTGTAGTCATCGGCATCTTCGTGGGCAGGAATCCAAACAGGCTCCCCAAATGAAGAAGCAATGTCTTTGAAGTATCCGCGATCAAACAGATTTGCCTCTTCCCTGTAGCCTTCGGAAGAGGTCAAAACCCTGCCATTCGCATCAAAGAGGATGATATTACCGGGATCGCTGATGTTCCGATAGTCGGACAGTACCCATGCGATCACGTTCCGGTCATTGGTCTCGCGCAAAACCGAGGGAGAGAGAAACACCTTTTGTATGGTGCTGTTGTACGCCAGGCCAAGAGAAACCTGTTCGACCCGTTCCACTTCCTGTTCCCCATTCAAAGCAAGCAAATCAAGTTGGTTCTGGGCATATTCCCGGGTACTCCGCCATGATTGAGAGACCGCCATCACATATAGGACGATGGTGGTGAACAGGAACGTCACCAACAATGAGACGACCAAAAACCGGGAAAGCGCCTGCCTGAGAGTCCGAGTACTTCCTTTCATCTCAGACGCCTTGAAACTCGCTGGGAATCCTGCCCCAGTATTTACGAAAACTGTCGCTAAAATAACGATAGTTCCCATAACCGCATGCATCGGCAACCTCGTAGAGTTTCATATCGTGCCGGGAAAGCAATTCGGCCGCTTTCTCCATACGTCGTTTTACCAGATAACTTGAGAAACTTTGGCCCTCCTCCCGTTTAAAAACGCCACTGAGATAGCCGTAACTGATCTGCAATTCGAGCGATATCGTAGTGAGCGACATGTTTTTGTCGGAAAGGTTTCCGTCAATGAGCGTCTTCGCCCTTTGCACGAGCTGACCACTGGCAGAGAGCTTGCGTTCCTCCAAAGTCATGTACACCTTTTTCATGTACTG
>JBAXYP010000356.1:0-2609 GCA_041670725.1 Sphaerochaetaceae bacterium | reverse complement strand
TGAATGCTACCTGTCGTCCCTCGGGCAATACGTGGAGGGCGGAGAGCCAGGCGACGAGCGTCTTGCCCGATCCTACGTCTCCTTGGAGAAGCCGGTTCATCGGCGTCTCGCTGTCCAAGTCGCCCCGAATCTCTTTCAGGCTTGTGATCTGGTCGTCCGTCAAGCTGAACGGTAGCGATTCAATGCATTCCAGCTCCAGTTTGTTCGGAGCGCTTGCTTTCCCTTTGCGGAGCTTTTCGCCGCCTTTGTGACGACGGGTAAGCCACATCATGTAAAACAGTTCGTCAAAGGCCAGTGAACGTTGGGCAACCGTTCGTTCCTCTGTGGTCTTTGGAAAATGAAGCGAACGGATTGCCCCGTCGATGTTCGTCAGATGATATGCATCCAGCGCTGCCTGCGGCAATTCGTCGTAAAAGCGCGTCACGCCGTCCAAAACCGCCTTTACGTCCCGTCGGATGATCCTTTGGCTCAGCGATCCCCGCAAGGGGTAGATGGGGAGGATTTTGCCGAATTGGGATGGCGGCGTCGTTTCCTCCGGCCATGGTTGTACCTCGAATTGGGAAGATTGCGCGATGCCATGAAAATGCTGGATCAGGGCGTACAAATAATAGAAACGGCCGACCAGCAGGGTCTTTTCCAGAAAATTCCGTCCGAAACAAAGCAGGGAAAGTTGTCTGCCTTCCCCCTCGCAGTCACGTACGATGACCTTCAGCGTACGTTTGGTGAACGAACGTCCTCCGAAAAAATCGTGTCTGAGTACTTGTATCCGGGTGTTTGCATATTCTCCTTCTCCGCACCGATCGATCGGACGGATTACCGAACGGTCTTCCCACGTCCGAGGACTTAAGGCAAGCAAGTCGCTTTTCGTAACGACGTCCATTTCCTGGTAACTTGCCGCCGCTGCGGGTCCGACCCCGTTGAGCGTATCGATGCCATCGGAAATGTTCCTCAGATACTGCGCTTCCATTACAGTCGCACCAGAAAGGAGATAAGCAGACCGACGAGATACTTGCAAATGAGATAGGCGACGAAGTAGAAAATGGTGCTCGTCCATACAATCGTCCGATCGTTGACCGTCTTGCCTGCGAAGAACGTTCGTCCGACGAAATTCAACAAACTTCCATCTATCGAGTCCAGCATACGAATATAGTGCATCGTGTTGGGGGAGCGACGATAACAGAATATCAAACGGATGACGAGAATAATCATGATGAACCAGAACAACGGGCTGACGAGATAGCCCCATAATGTCTGGACGATCATGGCAAGCACCATTCCGATGGTCAGCCGCCCGTATGAACCATACATTCTGAGAATGCTTTGGAAGATGGAAAGCACCGCAAGAGCGGCAAGCGGGGTGAGGTCGAAATTCGAACGTTTCAGCCCGGTGAGAGGGGAAAACCAATTCAGATACGGATCGACGATTTTCTTCAGGAAAGTGAGCAACGGGTTCTCCATCATCTGGCCGGGTATCCGTACCCACGTAAAGATTACCCGTATCCAGATGAGAAACGAGTAAATGCTGATCATGGTCGCAAGAAACTTGGCCAGATACATCAGTGCGGTAGGACTTTGTGATACGTACATTGTTCGTTTCCCCCGTTAATCATAATATATCGACATGATGGGCAGGCTGTCTTTCATGACGGTAGTGAAAACGTCGCTGTATGATACGCTGAACTCGCGCCCGCATTTGATCGTGGTCTTCACGTTCTTTTCCGCATCGTTTACCGTCAGGAACAGACGGATCTGTCCGGGATATTCAAGACAATTGTCGTGCAGTTTTTCCAATACGTCCTTGGTACATGACTGTTTGTCCATTTCAATGTGGCATTCGCTTACGGCGATGGGCGGCAATTGGTTGGGGTCTTGGTACACTTTGTCGATGAGAAAGGAAAGTTTGTCCATTCCCCGGGAGTTGTCGAACTTGCCGGTGAAACCGTAAATCCCGTCCTGCTGGAGGATGTCCCTGTACTGGGCGTATGTTTTGGGGAACATCGTCGCGCTGAATGTCGCGTTTTTATCCGTCAGAGACAGGAAGGCCATCACCGTCTCTTTTTTCGTGGTGAATTGCCGCAACGAAGTAAGTGAGGCCACGATGTTGGTGTCCCTTCCAAAAGGAAGTTGTTCGGGTTTCGCCGTGTCGACGACGACGCATTCCTTGATCACCTTCCGGTATTGGTCGAGGGGATGCCCGCTGATATAAAAGCCAAGTACCTGTTTTTCGGTTTCCAGTTTTTCCGAAATGACCCAGTCCTCTTGGTTTTCCATTTGGAATTCCTCAAGTTGGGGCTCTGTCGTCTCATCAAACAACGAGATCTGTCCGTACGCCGTCGCTTCCTTCCTGCGTGTGGCGAATTCCACAGCTCCGTCGATATTCGCCAAAAGGGTCGGCCTGTTGACGCCCAAGCTGTCGAACGCGCCCGCCTTGATCAACGATTCAAGAAGTTTTGAGTTGTATGCCCGTCCGTCAAGCCGCATCAAGAAGTTGACGAAACTGGCGTACGGTCCATTTTTTTCCCGTTCGGCGACAAGCAACTTGACCGGTTCTTCCCCGGCGTTCTTGATGCCGGCCAGTCCGTAGACGATCACCCCGTCGACGACGGTGA
>JBAXYP010000355.1:0-2615 GCA_041670725.1 Sphaerochaetaceae bacterium | reverse complement strand
CTTGGTTGTGTTTCCAAGGACTTTTCCTTTATAGTCGGATGTATGTCGATCGTCGAGACCTTCGGGAACGAAGTGGGGGAAATGGCTGCGAAGGATGCAAAAAAGGCTCGTTCGCTGATGCTCTGGGGATACCTGTTTCAGGAGTATCGCCTCAAGTGGTTTCCCGATAGACGACTTCCCAAAAGCAAGCAATACCTTTCTTGGCTCATCATGCGATATATGCGAAAAGTTCTCAGACACCCTGAACAAAGTGCGATGACCAGTTTGTTCATTCCCTGCGAGCCGCTTCTCGCCATCGGCTACGCCCCGTATTCGGCCGAGGGTATTTCGGCGTTCATGACCGGAACGCGGTGCCAGAATCAATTGCTCGATGCGGAGAATGAAGATCAGGGGCTTTGCTCGTACCATCGGATCTTTTTGGGAGGCACGCGGCTCGGGCTATTGCCGCGGCCGCCGTTTTTGATCTACACCAACGTGGCGTGCGACGCGAATATGATCACTTTCCCTCATTTTTCCCGAAAATACCATGTACCGCGATGTTTCATCGACGTTCCGTACGAGCTTTCCCAGGAGAGCGTCCATTATGTGGCGAAGCAATTGCAACAGATGGTGCATTTCATCGAAGATCACGCTCATCGATTGATTTCGGATGAGGATTTGCGGGCCAGACTGGACATTACCCGACGGAGTTGCGAGTTGTACCGGACGTATCTTGCCCAGTCCGGGAAGAAGTATTTGTCCGGAGACGTCACTTCTCAGATGTACGAGATCATGACGAACCATATGCTTTTGGGGAGCGATGAGGCGCTTCGCTACTGGAAGATGACGGTGGACGATTACGGACGGGCCGTCCCAAATCGCGGAGTAAAACTCCTGTGGATCCATACCATTCCATTTGCCCAGCCTCCGGTGCGAGCGTTGCTCAATTGCAATACCCGTGCCCGGATCGTCGCCTTCGAGATGTCCTACGAGTCGATGATCATCGATGAGAAAGAATCCGATCCCTATCTTGCCATGGCACGCCGCATGGTGTACAGCGCATTCAATGGGGATATCGATCACAGAATCGAGCAGGTGCTCCGGGTGCAGAAGCTGGTGCATGCCGACGGGGCGGTGTTTTTCGGACACTGGGGATGCAAGGCCACCCTTGCTTCGTCCCCGATGGTAAAGAAGGCGTTGGAGGAAAAGGGATTGCCGTGCCTGTCTCTGGATGGGGACGGATGCGACATCCGCAACCAGGGCGACGGACAGACCCAGACGAGGCTTCAGGCTTTTATCGAGATGTTGGAGGCGAAGCGATGATCCGATATGTATGCAAGTACACGCCCGTGGAATTGTTTTCCGGGTTCGGTGAGTCGTGCGAACCGGTCGAAGGGATGGCCGCCGAGTATCCCGAAGCGGATCGGACGGGGCACGTAAACCTCTGCGGTTTTGGAAAATCGGTGATCCAGGCCGTGTACGACGGGAAGGTGGACGAGCTGGTGCTCGTCAATTGCTGTGACGTGATGCGCCGGCTCTACGACATCGCGAAGAAAAGCGGGAAATGCTCTTTTTTGTTTTTATTGGATCTTCCCCACGAAGACCTGGAGTGTTCCCGTTCTTTTTTCCTGAGGCAGATACTCCGGTTAAAGGATGCCTACGCATCGTATTGCGGCAGGAAGTTTGACGAGCGGTTGTTTCGTGAGGCCTTCGGTTCGTCCGATCCGTCCACAAAGCGGTATATCGGACTTCTCGGCGCCCGGGCCGACGCATCGCTGGTTGCTTTTGTCGCGGAAAAGACCGGCATGCGGGTGGAGAACCTGACCTGTATCGGTACGCGACGCATACCACTTCCGGCGGGATCGGGCAACGATATGTGGGAATCGTATTCTTCGGCGTTGCTTTCCCAGATCCCGTGTCCGCGAATGGATCGGGACGGCGGTCGGTCGGCGCTGTATCGCGACCCATATCTTGCCGGCATCGTTTACCATGCGATGAAATTCTGCGATTTCTCCCAGATGCAATATCAGGAGGATGCCGACTGCTTCGCCGTGCCTTCGGTGCGTATCGAGACGGATTACACGACGCAAAGCGAAGGACAGCTCGCCACGCGGCTTGAAGCGTTCCGGGAGACCATGGGGAAACGTGAGGAGAAAACGATGAGCAAGGATGGTTCCTATGTAGCCGGCATCGACAGCGGGTCGACAAGTACGGATGTGGTGATTATGGATAGGGAAAGGAAGATCGTCGCTTCGGTGATCTTCCCGACCGGGGCGGGGGCGAAGCTCAGCGGCGATGAAGCGTTGAAAAAAGCGTTGGCACAGGCCAGTCTCGGTCGGCATGACATCGCATGTGTGGTCGCTACGGGGTATGGGCGCGATTACCTCAACGGGGACGAAGCGATCACCGAGATATCCTGTCATGCGAAAGGTGCCTTTTTCCTCGATCCGTCGGTACGGACCGTCATCGACATCGGCGGTCAGGACAGCAAGGTGATCAAGCTGGATGACAAAGGTGGAGTGGTGAACTTCGCCATGAACGACAAATGCGCGGCGGGGACGGGACGATTTCTGGAGATGATGGCGGGGGCGTTGGGAATGAATATCGACCAGATGGCGAGATTGGGGGACACGGCG
>JBAXYP010000354.1:0-2615 GCA_041670725.1 Sphaerochaetaceae bacterium | reverse complement strand
TATGGAGAGCTTCACCAACCTGGAAAAACAGGTCGACCATTACACGGTGCGTACGTATCGTCTTGATAGGATGCGTGCGTTGACTGAGCATTTCGAACATCCCGAACGGGCATACAGGAAACTGCACATCGCAGGCAGCAAGGGTAAGGGATCCACGGCAAGTTATCTCTCCAGCGGACTGGTCGCCCTTGGCTACCGTACGGGCTTGTACCTCTCTCCGCACTTGTTTGATTACAGGGAGCGGTTCCTATACAACGGGGCATTTGCCGCCGATGACGTCCTTGTCAGGACAGGAAATCTGCTCAGACGGGGACTTGAGGATTTCACTTTCAGCGACCAGTGGGGGGAAACGAAACCGACGACATTCGAATTGTACACCATCTTCGCATTCCTTTTGTTCAAAGAGCTTCACTGCGACTGGGCCGTCTTGGAAACGGGACTTGGGGGCAGACTGGACGCGACGAATGTCGTCATTCCTGAAGCAAGCATCCTCTGCCCGATCGAGCTGGAACATACCAGAATTCTCGGAAACACCATCGAAAAGATCGCCGGAGAGAAGAGCAAGATCATCAAGGACGGCATACCGGTGTTCGTCGGGCTGGAGACAAACGAAGCGATGCAGGTGTTCAGAAACGAGGCCGCACAGCGGCACAGCCAGCTGTATAGTCTGGAAGAGAAACTGGAGGCCCTCGACTATCGGACGACATTCGAGGGAGAAAAAGTTCACATTCTGTGGAAAAACGGAACGAAGGACGACTTGACGCTACGGATGATCGGCGAAGTCCAGGCCCAAAATGCCGCTCTGGCGCTTCTTTCGCTCCGCACGCTCGGATTATACGATAAACAGAAGACCATTTTGGCAATGGAATCAAACACGTTGCCGGGACGATTCGAGAGGATTTCGGAAAAACCGGCGATTTACATAGATGGCGCCCATACCGTAAATTCGCTGCGGGCATTGGTACATTCCTACGCCACGCTCTATCCGAAGGACGGGAGAGTCGTCATTTACGGCGCGCTCCTTGACAAAGACCACCGGCATATGTGCTCGTTGATCCTTTCCGCCTTCACCCACATCGTGATCAGCACGCCGGGGACGTACAAGAAGAGCGATATCAAGGCGATCTACGACATCTTTATGGCGGATCCCGAATCGGAGGGAAAGGATATCAGGTTGATACCGGACAACCGCGAGGCACTTCGCGAAGCAAAGGACATCGCGGGGGATGAGGGGGCAATCCTTGTCACCGGTTCGTTCTATCTTTCCGGCGCCATCGACCATTTGGTACGGAAAAAATGATGGAAATGCTGCGCCTCTTCCTCGGGCTTCCCGTCCCGTCGGAATGCGGCAGGGAGATCGCCAGATTCCAGGAAGATATGAAAACGCATGCCTTGAGAGGACGTTTCAGTGACGTCGGGAACCTTCATGTCACCGTTGTATTCCTGGGTGACGTCGAGAAGTCGTTTCTCCCTGTGCTGGGACGGGCGATGCATTCCATCCGGGAAAAAGCTTTTCCCATTTCGTTTTTCCGGTGCGGTTCGTTCCGCAAGCCCGAGGGGGACATTGTGTTTCTGGACCCGGACGAGACGGAACCGCTTCGCAGCCTTCACGCAAAGACCGTCCGCGCCGTACGGGAGACGGGAGTCACCTTTGACGAGAGGCCGTTCAGGCCCCATCTGACACTGGGAAGGAACGTACGGTTTCAAGCGGGCTATCGACCCCAAAGTCCATCCGTTTCATTCATCTGCAAACGCCTCGTTCTGTTCCATTCTCATCGGGTGAACGGAATTCTCACGTATACACCGCTCGACTTCATTCTTCTTTCCGGTTGACTTTCTTATTCAGCATGGTACAGTGAAAAGAACATGGAACCTTATCAACACCTCAACGCCGAAGCCTGGGACTGGGAATCCCGGAAGGGGAACATATGGACGGAGGGAACCGACGCCGCATCGGTGGAACGCGCCAGAAACGGCAAACCGATTATTGCGCTCACACCGTTCAAACCGGTCCCTCTGCAATGGATATCCCCTTTCAAAAACAAAAAAGTCCTCTGTCTTGGCTCTGGAGGCGGTCAACAGGCAGTGCTTCTCTCCGCGTACGGTTGCGACGTGACGGATTTGGATATATCGCAGCGGCAATTGGAAAAAGACAGGGAAATGGCAAGAAAGTACCACGTGACGATCGAGACGCGGATGGGGGATATGCAGGATCTTTCTTCGTTTCCCGATGAATCCTTCCCTTTGGTCTTCAATCCCACATCAACGTGTTTTGTCGCGGACGTCACAAAAGTGTACAGGGAAATATTCAGGGTACTTCCTTCCGGCGGATGTCTGCTCACCTCGGTGACCAATCCCGTCATGTATTTGTTCGATGAGAAAAAAATCTATAAGAAAAAACTGGTCGTAAAATATACGTTGCCGTACAGCGATCTGAAAAGCCTTTCTCTTGCGGAAACCAAGCGGATGCACGCCCGCCACGATACGTTCGAGTTTTCCCATTCAATGGACAGTCTCATCGGCGGCATCTGCCGTGCGGGATTCGTCATTGAGGGATTCTACGCCGACGAAAGCGGAAATCAGGCTCTCGACAGTTACCTCGGTGAATGTTATTT
>JBAXYP010000353.1:0-2615 GCA_041670725.1 Sphaerochaetaceae bacterium | reverse complement strand
CGTTTCGTCCACCGTATAGCTGTAGGCATCAAACATTTGGGCCGAGACATTCTGACGATAACCATGGGTCAGGTGCCCTCCCGAATAGTAATCGAGTCCGAGAATCCGCTGGTTTCCCAACTTCGCCCTGATTCTATCCCAATTTTCTTTTGAAAGATGAGATGGATTGGTCACGCCAAGTTCCTCGAATGCCGGCATCTGGATCCGGGTATTGAGAATCGCCCAATAAGCGCACAGATTCGCGTCTGCGCCGCTGTGCGGCTGTACATAGGCGTGCTCCGCTGCAAACAGCCTGCAGGCTTGTGCGTCGGCGAACGCTTCGATCGCATCGACGTTGTCGCATCCGGCATAGAACCGATGGTATGGAAACCCTTCACTGTATTTATCCGTCAACAGATTGCCCATTGCGCACTGTACGGATAAAGAGGAAAAGTTTTCGCTGGCGATCAATTTCAAATGGGTCCGTTGGTCCGCGAATTCCTGAACGATACGACCCGCCACCAGTGGGGAGACTTTCGCCACTTCCTCCAGATTCGCGACATAAGCCACCATGGGAGCCTTGACGTCCGTATTGCCATCCAGATATGCATGCAACGCATCCATAAGTTACCACCTCTGTATCTGACGTTATGTATGTCACTATTGTCCCATTTGGGCCCATCGTTGTCAATTCACCTAGCCAAGAGAGAACAAGCAAGATACAATGGAGGGCATGAACAGCGGCATCTGGCTAGACGTCAGTTCCTTGGGGATTCTCGCTCTCCTCTTCGTCATCTACCAATACCGCGATGACATACCCATCAAACAAAACAAAATCCTTTTTTCCATGGTAAAACTTGCATTCTTCTCGACGCTGTGCAGCATTCCTTGTGAGTTGTATGTGGAAGGCAAACTGATACCTTCAGATTGGGGATACTACATCTTCAAAGGATTGACGCTTCTCGCCCAGACGACCATCGCTTTTCTGTTCATGCTGTACGTACGCGAATTGGTCAAGAGGAAAGACAACCCGCAGAAAATGATGTTTTGGTATTATTTCCCATACGCCGTACAGATAGCGATGGTATTGACCAACTTGCTGTCGCGAAGCCGGGATCTCCTTGAAGGTCCAAGGATCAGCGTATTCGGACTTCCGTCAATCCTCTTCCTCGGAATCAGCAGTTATTTCATTATTTTCTCTGTGTATTTGATTTTTTCCAATCTTCCTTCGCTGACGCCGTACATCGTGCTGGCATTATGCGCATATTTTGTATTCGCGTACGCCGGTTTCCTGTGGCAATGGATTGACCCCAACATCCGCATAAGCAACTTCACCCTTACGCTCGGCCTCCTTAATCTCTACCTTACCGTCCAAAACCCCGAGGAAATCATTGACGGACAGACCGGTTGCCTTAACCGCAAGGCATTCATCAAGACGGCATCCGCGGATATCGAGGGAAAACGGGAAATGATGATCATCGTCACGGCGATCAAGGAATATGCTTTCCTTACCGCGCTGATGGATTCCAATGCAAGCGAAGCCCTGCTCCGGCACCCCGTGACAGCCCTTTCACCTTTTGTGAAGGATGCGGACTTATACCGTATCGCTGAGGATCAATTCGCACTGGTGTTGAAAAGGCCTGACGCAAGACGGGCCGAAGAGATCGGATATGAAGCGATCAGGCAGTTTCTCCTTCCTTGGGAAACATCCACGCTCACCACGACGGTCAGCGGATATTGTTGTGTGGTGCGGTATCCAACGGATTTCACTACGGTTGACGAATTCTTCGCTCTCACGGGACAACTTCGCCAACAAGGAAATGAAAAGGAAGGAAGAGCGAACATCATCAATGTCGCGACATTGGACCTCCAAGCAGGCAAGCGTCGGCAAATGGTAAGCAATTTGGTCCTTATGGCGGAAGAACGGAACATTACGGTGATGTTCCAACCCGTGTTTTGCGCAAAAGACAACGGAGTCACTTGTCTCCGCGCGTCTCTCGCCTTGCACAACCCTGACGTTGGGCTGGTCGGTCAGGATGAATTTATGCCCATAGCCGAACGTAACCGTTCCATATTCCGGTTCAGCGAGTATCTCATCCGCTCATGTTGTTCGTTGTTGGGCGAACGGATAATCCAAGCGAAGGGATTCACGCACCTTACCGTTATGCTCTCTTCCTCGCAATGGCTCCAGTTCGGCCTTGCCGAATTGATCAACGGATATATCGCGGAGCAGATGGTCGATCGGGATTCCATTTCCATGCGTATCAGTTGCCAAGCGCTCAACCAGGCACCTGCAGGTGAAATGAAGACGCTTCTGGATCTTGAGTCAAAAGGCATCCCCATCGTCATCACCGGATACGGGGGAGGATACATTGAGATGGACAAAACGTTCCGACTTCCCCGTGCCACCATTTCCGTGGCGAGCGAACTGTTCTGGGCGGCGAGGGAAAAGGGACAATCGGAGCTCATCATTTCCAGCAGTGTCGCCTTATTCAGGCAATTCAACTATGCATGTTGCGTGGAAGGAATCCGGACGGAAGAAGAAAAACAGGAATGTCTGAGAATGGGCGTCGACTATCTGACGGGACCGTTGTTCGGAAAACCGTGCACGCTCGAGGAGTTGGACCGTGTTCATT
>JBAXYP010000352.1:0-2617 GCA_041670725.1 Sphaerochaetaceae bacterium | reverse complement strand
CCGATGATCATCGGGTCCCTGTTCGCATTCCTGTTGTTCGTGAGTCCATGGACGCTTCCTCCCGTCATCGGGGAAGCGGTGGCAACCCTCAGTACGTTGAACATGCCGCTTTCCATGTTTCTTCTCGGCATCCTGTTCGCCAACTTCAAACGTTCCTCCGATAAAGCGGGCTTTCCCATCGGCCGGATGGTGATGGTCTTTATCCTCCGGTTGGTCGTGAGTCCTCTTTTGATGATTCTCTGTTTCCTTCCGCTACGCGGCGTCCTTTCCACCGATGCAATGCTCAAAACCCTTGCCTTGATCATCGTAATCGTATCCGCATGCCCCTGCGGTGTGAACATCACCAGCGCAGCGGTGCTCTTCAAAAAAAATTCCTCCTACGCGGGGCTTCTCGTCATGGGCACGACGATCCTCTCGGTGGCGACCATCCCGGTGTTCACCCACCTCGCCGAGGTCGTTTTGTAACGTATTTCCCTCAGGATCGAAATCGAAGATGTTCCTTGCGGATTCGCGGAACCCATTGTACAGTAAGTACTGGAGTACTTTTTTCTAAGGAGGTTTGTATGAAAAAAATACTTTCAGTTATGCTCGTGCTGTGCATAAGCATTGTTTTGTTGTTTGCGGGCGGTACGTCGGAAAAAGCCGAGGCCGCAGCAAAAACGGCCGGAATCGTTCCCGATGAGACGGTGACCGGAAGCATTATGATCTACACGTCGATCTACGAGGACATCGTCACGATGATGGACGACGCCCTTGCGGAAAAGTTCCCCAATTGCAACATTGAGTTTTTCCAGGGGGGAACCGGTAATATCCAGACAAAGGTGGCCGGGGAGATGTCCACCGGGAAACTGGGGTGCGACATGATGCTTGTGGCCGAACCAGCGTATTCCCTCGAACTCGACGAGGAAGGATTCCTGCACAAATACCTCAGCCCGAACAGGACAAACCTGAGGTTCGATTACGACAAGGATGGCGCATGGTATCCCGTCCGTGTCTGCAACATGGTCTTGGCGTACAACCCCGAGATGTACAAGCCTTCCGATCTTGCCACGTCGTACAAGGACTTTGCCGCCGATTCTGCGCTGAAAGGCTATATCTCCATGGGCAATCCGTTGACCAGCGGAACCACGATGGCCGCCGCCGCGGCGCTCTCGGAAAAATACGGATTCGGATATTTTGACCAGCTCGGGGAGCAACAGGTGATGGTCGAAAGCGGATCCACCGCCTTGGCGAAACTGGAGACGGGAGAATGCAAGGAATTGATGATTCTGGAGGAATCCGTGTTGAAGAAACGGGAAGAAGAGGGGAGTTCCATCTCCGTCATCTATCCCGACGACGGCGTCATCCTGATTCCCTCTACCGTCATGACGGTGGAAGGGGATAAATCCGCCAACAACAACGTTGCCTCGTGCGAGAAGGTCACCGACTGGTTGCTCAGCGAAGAGGGCCAGAGATTCATCGTCAAGGGGTGGATGCATTCCGTACTGAAGGGCTGGAACAGCGGCGACAAAATCCCGTATGACAGCATCAGCACCGACGATCTGATCAAGAAGGACATGGGGCTCGATTGGGTCCGTTGCTACAAACAGAGAACGGAGATCAGGGAAGCGTTCGAGAAATCGGTCTCACTTTCCAAGTAACCGGTTTCAGGCCGGGGGGAGGCGTATGCGGGATTCTCGTGTCGCAACTGGGGACAAGCGGTCCTATTTCGATATCAAATGGTTGTTCATCATCGGAATCGTTGCGTTTCTGGTGGTTTTTGAAGTGTTTCCGATGGTGTACATGTTCATCAAATCTTTCTTTCCGGAGAAGAGTTTTTCTCTTGCTTCCTATAAGAAGACCTACGGATATGAGCTGAACCGGATTTCATTGAGAAACACGCTTGTGTCGGCGTTCGGCACGATGATCCTCGGCACGTTGATCGCCTTTCCCTTGGCGTGGTTGGTCGGAAGAACCAACCTGTACTGCAGAAAGTTTTTCCGAGGACTTTGCGTCATGACGTACATGGTCCCCCCGTACGTGGGGGCCATGGCGTGGTCGCGATTGCTGAATCCGAATGTCGGAATCGTCAACGTGTTCATCAGACGATTGTTCCACCTTTCCATGAGGACGGGACCGTTTGACATCTATACGATCCCCGGCATGATATGGGTGCTGACCAGTTTTTATTATCCGTACGCGTTCATTACCATTTCCCGGGCCATGGAGAAAATGGATCCTTCTCTTGAGGAGGCGAGTCGCATCAGCGGCGCATCCTCATGGACGACGCTGAGAACCATCACCCTCCCGATGATGACTCCGTCCATCATTGCGGGCGCGTTGCTTGTCTTCGTCTCCGCGGCGAGCGCCTACGGCATTCCTTCGATCATCGGCGCGAACGCCAAAGTGAAGATCCCGACGGTGACCACGCGAATCATCGATTACGTGGGATTGGGCGTGGACGGTTTGTCCGACGCAATGTCCCTCGCCGTTTTTCTGATGTTGCTGGCGAATCTGGTGTTGTACATCAGTACGTTCGTCGTGGGGAAAAGGAAATACATTACGGTGAGCGGAAAGTCGACCCGGCCGAATACGGTCGATCTCGGCCGTTTCCGCGTGTTGTTCACCGTCCTGATGT
>JBAXYP010000351.1:0-2617 GCA_041670725.1 Sphaerochaetaceae bacterium | reverse complement strand
CTGGACAGGGCGCTGGCAAATTTTTGTACGCCCACGGGAAGGCTTTTCAGACTTTCCTTGCTGGTCAGAATGTTGATCAACATGAATTCGTTCCAAGTCCCCGTTACCGTCAGGATCGCGACGGTGGTTCCCACCGGCGCCGCCATGGGAACGATGATGGAATGAAAAATCCTGAAATACGTCGCCCCGTCGATACGGGCAGACTCCACCAACGCATTGGGGATGCTTTTGATGTATTCCGTACCAAGATAGATCCCCATCGGCATCGCGATGCCGATGTATGGGATCAAGATCCCAAGCCGGGTGTTGTAGAGATGCATCCAATTGGCCATCAAAAACAGAGGAACCATGATGGACTGAAGCGTCAGCAAAAGGCCGATGACAAACGAACCGTACAGGATCGGCGTCGCCTTGTTCTTGATCTTGGCAAAAGCAAAGCCTCCCATGAAACTGAAGATGAGCGTCATGACCGTCGTAATGCCGGTATAAATGACGCTGTTCATGATCATCGTGGGGAAATGCCCTTTGACCCATGCATACG
The DNA here is from genome assembly GCA_041670725.1 of Sphaerochaetaceae bacterium. GTDB lineage: Bacteria > Spirochaetota > Spirochaetia > Sphaerochaetales > Sphaerochaetaceae > RUG023. The sequence goes on along the minus strand of JBAXYP010000351.1, from coordinate 2,076 downwards.
AATAGTTCAACGTCGTCCATTTCTTCGGAAACCCAAGCCGGTTCAACTGGAACTCCGTGGTCGTCTTGAAGCTATTGAGAAAGAGCCAGACCAACGGATACAGTGCAAGAAGGGTGAATGCAAACAAAACGAGATAGGTAAAAAACAATCCGATTTTCGAGGAGATGGATCGCTTGTCCGTGATATTCGCCATATTATTCCCTCCCCCCGAATTTTTTCTCAGCCAGTTTGGTAAGTCCGATCAACGCAAAACTGATGACGATCATCACTGTGCTGATGGCGTTTGCCATCGGGTAGTCCGGCGCATTGATGAACGCCTTGTCGTACATGTAGACGGACAGCACCGATGTTTGGTGCGCAGGCCCCCCTGCTGTCATGACATAGATCAGGTCGAAACTTTTCAAGCTTCCGCTGATCGCCAAGATAGCGCTGGTGACGATCACGCCCGACAGAGCGGGAAGAATAATGTACCGCAGAGCCTGCATCTCACTCGCCCCATCGATCTTCGCGGCTTCAATGACAGAACTGTCGATCTTCTGCAAGTTCGCGATAAAGATGATCAGATAGTTCCCCGTATACATCCACAAGATGACGAACAGCACAGGAATCATCGGATGATTCACCGAACCCTGGTAGACGTAATCCGGCTTGAACAGCTTGATCAGTTCGGGATACGCCCCGCGAGGGGAAAAGAACGCGCTCCACAGGATGCCGATGACAACGGTAGAAATGACCGACGGCATGAAAATCATTGACTGAAAGAAATCCGCCGCCTTGACGATGCCCCGATAGAGGATATACGCCAGAATAAAACCGAGCGGAATTTGCCCAAACACGGAAATCAGGACGATCCACATGTTGTTCTTCAGGGCCATATAGAAATAAGGGTCGCGGAACAACACTTTATATTTATAGAACCCCACGATCTTCCAAGGATTCTTTCCCCCGAACAGCTGCCCTCCTTTGAAATTGCTTACGGAAAGCAGGATGGACACGACCGTCGGAAACGCCAGCACCATGAAATAAATCAGAAACCCCGGCAACACCAACATCCAATACGCGGTATGTTGTTCCCGTATGGAACTTTTCATCGTCGAGCGTCTTTCAATCATCATCTTCCCTCTTTTGGTATCCGTGCTGCATGGAGTGTTTTGACTGCGCCAGCACGTCATCCCACGTGAAATGGCACCTGTTTTCCATTTCGGTGAGATCCGGCACGGCGAACAATTTCTCAAGGAACATCAACGCAGCTCCTTCCGCCACCACGGTATCTTCTGCGTTGCATACCAATGTGCAGCCTACTTTCTTCAGAGCGGCCTTGAACTGGGGACATTTGTCGTCCATCATCCGGTCGAGACGCATCTGATCGCTGAACGGTTTTCCATGAATGAACACCGTACGGGGATCCAGCACAGAGACAACCGGCACAAGGGATGCGAACAAATCCTGCATCCACATCTCCCATGCGTCTGGTTCGCTCGCGGAACGTATCAAGAGATCGCGGGAAAGACCCGTCTGACCGAGATTGTCACCCCGCCAGGAAAGCGTGCAGATTTCTCCGCTTGCATGATGGCTGCCCGCATAGATCTTTTTCCCAAAACACAGGCCGATGCCAACGCCGATCCCACTCCGATCCCCGAACTGATAGCTTCCCTCATGGTAATCGGCGATGAGCGTGATGAAATCCCCCAAATCTATGCCACGATGCCGTGCCATCTCCAGCCATGCGGTACAGTTCGCATCATTTTCCACGAATACGGGTACGTGGTATCGTTTGTGAAAGAACGAATAACAATCGTAATCATGCAACTTGAAGGGTTCGGCATAAAGAATCACTCCGTTGTCGGCGTTGACGATCCCCGGGATACCCATGCAGACGGCCAGAAGCGGAGTCCCTACCTCACGTACTTTATCCAGCACAATCTTCATCAGGAACATCAGCACATTGTCGAAATCAACCTGCGGCAGATTCCCGCTCTGTTTCCATAAGATGGCGCCCGTCAAATCCAACAATACGACACGATAGTGCGACGGTTGGATATCGAATCCCACAACGCATCCGAACGACGGATTGAG
>JBAXYP010000350.1:0-2629 GCA_041670725.1 Sphaerochaetaceae bacterium | reverse complement strand
GTTGGTGACCAACAACAAAAACTACCGCACAGTGCAGATCGGTATTTCCATGCTGTATGACATCGATGCGGAGTCATTGGGGCTGATGATGGCGGGAGTCATCATCGTCATCGTGCCCTCCCTATCCATTTTCGTATTCATGAACAAGCAACTGATCAACGGTTTGATGGCCGGAGCTGTGAAGGGTTGATGCGTATATGAGACCGTGTTGCGGTCTTGGTATATCAAAAGGAGGAAAAGATATACATGAAAAAAGTATTGTGTGTGTTGATGGCGTTTGCTCTGTTGTCGGGTGTGTGTTTTGCCAATGGTGCTTCAGAGACTACGGCAACTCCTGCGGCAGCCAAACGATCCGGTCCAATTGAATTGACGTTCTGGCATGCCATGGGTGGTGTGAACGGTGAGGCTTTGGTTTCCATGGTCAACGAATTCAACAAGCAGAACGAAGGCAAGATCCATGTAAACTATGAGTATCAGGGGAAGTATGACGATGAGTTGTCCAAGATTCAGGCTTCCGGCGGAAAGTATCCGTGCGATATCATTCAGGTATACGATATCGGAACCAGATACATGATTGATTCCGGCTGGATCGTACCGGTACAGAACTACATCAAGAAAGACAACTACGATATTTCGAAGATTGAACCGAACATTGCTGCGTACTACACGGTGGATAATACCCTGTATTCCATGCCTTTCAACAGTTCAACTCCTGTGCTGTACTACAACAAGACCGCTTTCAAGGAAGCGGGAATCGACAAGGCTCCTACATGCTTTGAAGACGTATTTGCCGATGCTGCCAAACTGAAACAGGTGAATGCTGACGGATCGGTCAAGCGTTATGGTTTCGGAATGGGAAACTATGGTTGGTTCTTCGAACAGTGGGTCGGCAAGATGGGCAAGCATTATGTAAACAACAACAACGGTCGTGGAAAAGACCATGCTACTGCTGTTGAGTTTGATTCCAATGGTGCCGGCATCCAGATCCTCAATGTATGGGACAAGGTTCTGAAAGAAGGGATCGGTCCTTACCTCAACATGGGCAACGAAGATGCGAAAGCTGCTTTTATTTCTGGGAATATCTGCATAACACTTGAGTCCACTGCTGCCTTGAAGTCCCTGCTCACCAATGTCGGCGACAAATTCGAGATTGGTGTCGGATACTTCCCGTCCATCAACAGAAACGATGTCGGCGGTGTATCCGTTGGCGGTGGTTCCCTGTGGATGATGAATACTGGCGACCAAGCCCGTATGGATGCAACTTGGGAATTCTTGAAGTTCATGATCTCTCCTGAAGAACAGGCGTTCTGGAACTCAAAGACCGGTTACTTCCCTGTGACGGTTGCTGCAGCCGATACACAGACCTTCAAAGATAATATCGCGAAGTATCCGCAGTTCCAGGTTGCCATCGACCAATTGCACAGTTCTGCTCCCCAGTATGCTGGCGCTTTGCTCAGCGTCTTTTCCGAATCCCGCCAGATTGTGCAGAATTATATTGCAAGATTGGCAAACAAGGAGCTTGATGCGCAGGGTACCCTTGATGGTATGGTTAAGGAGATCAACAAGGCGATCGATAGTTACAACTTGGCGAACTACTAAGGGGTGACATTTAATCTAGAGGGGGACTGCCACAGTGATGTGACGGTCCCTTTTCTAGAAAAGGACAAGGAACATGAAAATTTATGCGCATCGAGGGTACAGCGGTTGTTATCCCGAGAACACCATGTTGGCGTTTCGTAAAGCAGCCGAGTGCCATGCCGATGGAATCGAATTGGATGTTCAGCTCTCCAAGGATGGGGTAGTCATGGTCTGCCATGATGAAAAGCTTGATAGGACAACGGATGGTTCGGGGAACCTGAGGGATTATACCTCGAAGGAACTGGAGAAGTTCAATGCAGCGGAACTCTGGAAAGCCAAATATGGGAAAGAACATATCCCAACTTTTGACGAGTACTGTGAATGGGCTACAACAGTTCCCCTGGTGACGAATATCGAATTGAAGACTGGCGTGGTGTACTATCCCGAAATTGAGCAGAAGACGCTGTCCATCATCGACAAGTATGACCTGCGTAAGAAGGTCATCTTCTCCTCGTTCAATCATTGTTCCTTGATTGCCATGCAAAAACTGGCTCCTGAGATTCCTCAGGGTGCATTAGTGGAAGGCATGGGAATCGGCAATGCCGGATACTACTGCAAGAAGTTCGGATTCCAGTATTACCATCCTGATTACAAAGCGTTGAACGATGCTGTGGTGCAGGAACTCAAGGAGCATCATGTAGGGATGAATGTTTGGACAGTGAACGGGATGGGGGATTTGGAGCAACTCAGAAAGTGGGGCGTTGACGGCGCCATCACCAATTACTGTTCTGTCGGCCGTGCATATATAGATGGACTTGAAAAATAGGTTTCATCATTTGCAGCTTTTTTAAAGCAGCCATTTTGGGAAATGATTGCTCTTTTTCCTGATTGCATAGTGCACAAGCGATTTCTTGACGTTGTAAATGAGGAAACTGTAGAAAAAAAGGATTCATCCCTCTTGACATGTTACGAGTATTTTGGCTATTTTGTTTGGGCACGCTCAAAACACCTAGTTGATGAGCGAGAGCTTTTTGACAGTTTATAAGTGAAG
>JBAXYP010000349.1:0-2632 GCA_041670725.1 Sphaerochaetaceae bacterium | reverse complement strand
TCGCAAGGGCGATGCGTCGAAATTTACGTCAGAGCGGGTGCGGGAGCAAGGGACGTTTGTCCCTCCCGTGGATTTTGTGGCTCGCCTTTCCGCCGAAGGATATGGAGTCCTTAAGCCGATTCGGGAGAAAGAGGACATGTCGGTGTATAAACCGTTTGCAAGCCATCATACGGAAGAAGAGATACAGAAAGCGTTGCATGTGCTGGGAAAGAACAGCAAGAGCGATGAGTTGAACTGCGGAGGGTGTGGATACAACAGTTGCAGGGAAATGGCCATCGCGTATCTTGACGGAATGGCGGAGCCTGAGATGTGCGTCACGAAAATGCGCAAGGAAGCTCAGTCTAAGGTGGACGTTCTCCTGAGAACCATTCCCATGGGGGTTGTGATGGTCGATGACCAATTACGCATCCATGACTGTAACGCCGGTTTCCTGATGTTGTTCGGCGATATCGGTTTCGAAGTCGACGGACAGGCTCTGAATTTGGTCAAGGGATTGCCGCTTGATCGGTTCGTTCCGTTTTACGAGAAATTTCAGGATCAGTTCACGGCGAAAGGAAAAACCAACCAGTATCGTCTTCACTATAAGGACAAGTTTCTTCGGGTCACATTCTTCAATGTGGACAGCCAGCATTTGGTCGGAGCGTTGTTCGAAGACGTGACGAGTCCGACGGTTCGCCGGGAGACAGTGGTAAAGAAAGCCGAGGACGTCATTCAGAAGAGTCTTTCGACGGTACAACAGATCGCCAGTCTGCTTGGAGAGAATGCGGCGGACACGGAGATCATGCTGAACAGCTTGATTGACGCATTCAAGGTGCCTCCGACGGAGAAGGACGACGAGAACGGGTTTTCCAAGGACGACCAACAGGATCTGACATGAACGATATTTTCATCGACGTGGATTACGATCAGATATACAAGCACGATCAGAAGATCGGCGGGGACGTTTTCCTGCTGTCCAAAAATCCTGACAGCAACCAGATCGTCACTACGCTGAGCGATGGGCTCGGCAGCGGCGTAAAAGCGAACGTTCTTGCTTCCCTGACGGCCCATATGGCTCACAAACTTTCGTTCAGCGACATGGATCTGACCCACAGCGCCAGGATTATCATGAATACGCTCCCTGTTTGTAAGGAACGGAAGATCAGTTACGCGACATTCACCATTGCTGACATCCGTTTTCCGTCAATGAAGGACATCAATGTTTCGTTGATCGAGTACGACAATCCTCCCGTCCTTCGCTTCTCCGGTTCCGAGGAGATATCCTGGGAACGGAAGATGATCGATCTGAAGCGGCAAGGAGCGTTCAAACAGGAGATTCTGAAGCGTTCGGAGTTCTCCATGAGGAATGGAGATCGCTTGGTGATGTTCAGTGACGGGGTGACGCAGAGCGGTATGGGGTCGACGATGCCGCTTGGCTGGCGTCTGGACGGGGTCAGACAGTTCGCCAAGGTGTGCATAGAACGGGATCCAGACATATCCAGTCACGAATTGTCCCGGGCCATCGTGCAACATGCATACAGCCTTGACGGTTTGTGCAGCAAGGATGACATCACCTGTTCGGTGGTGTATGTGCGTAGTCCACGCAGGACATTGGTGGTGACCGGACCTCCGTTCACAAAAGAAAGTGATCCGGTTCTTGGAGAGAAAATCCTGAAGTTCAACGGGCGGAAGATTGTCGCGGGCGGGACAACCGCCTTGATCGTCAGTCGCCTGTTCGGTTCTCCGATCCATGTGGACATGGTGCATTGGTCGAAGGACGTTCCGCCGTTCTCCACGATGGACGGCATAGATTTGGTGACCGAAGGGATGCTTACGTTAAGCAAGGTGGTCAAAATGCTGGAAGAGAAGACTCCTGAGGCGATGTTGCCGGACGATGCGGTGCGACGATTCGTCCACATACTCCTGGACAGCGACCAGGTGCATTTCATCGTCGGTACGAAGATTAACGAAGCGCACCAGGATCCGAACATTCCGGCTGAGATCGGGATCCGGCGTACCATGATTGCAAGGTTGAGGAAGGTTCTGGAAGACAATTATCTGAAGGAAACCTCATTGGAATACATGTGAGTAGGAAGGTGGAGATATGGAAAAGAAAGAAAAAGTGGTGGTGAGGATCTGTGTGGGAACGGCATGTTTCGTGCAGGGAGGAGCCGATCTGCTCCTGTACAACGATTTTCTGGACCCCAATGTACTCGCCGGGTGTGAGATCGAAGGGGCTTCCTGTCTTCAGTCCTGCAAGAAAACGTGCGATGCGACCAAAGCCGAGGATAAACCTCCGTTCATTTCGATCAATGGCAGAATTTATGGAGGCGTAACGCAGGAACGGTTCTGCAAGTTGCTTGCGGAGGCCGTGAATGCTTGAACTGAACAACCAATATACGTTGATGAAGCGTCGTCTCCAGACGGAAGTCCTCAAGCAGTTTTTTGCCGGGACGTTGGAGAAGGATGCCGACAAGATCCCGTTCATTGTAATTCCTAAGGATCGCATCCCGAATCGATGTTGCATCTACAAGGAACGGGCAATGGTCCGCTATCGTATCATGGCGTTTCTCGGCATCGACATCGAACGGTTCGATGACGAGATGAAACCGTTGACCGAGTACGTCAAGGAAGTAATGGAGACTGATCAACC
>JBAXYP010000348.1:0-2635 GCA_041670725.1 Sphaerochaetaceae bacterium | reverse complement strand
TTGGTATACAGTAACCAGCATGATCCGCTCACGGGGCTTCCTAATCGTCAGAAGTTCATGAAAGATTGCCGGGATATGTTTGCGCAGCATCCCGACGAGAAATTCGTGATGGTTCGTTTCGATGTGGAAAACTTCCGACTGATCAACTCCATGTTCAGCATGGAAAGCGGCAATGCGTTTCTCCGATATGTTTCGTTCCTCCTGAACGAATTGGGAAGTAAACGCGAGCAGTTTTGTTATGCGCATTTCCATGCGGATGTGTTCGTTGTATGTTGCGAATGCAAACATGAAGATGAAGTAATCAACCACATTGATCGCGTGAAGTTGTTGCTCCAGCAATATCCGATCGATTTCAATATCAGGCCGATTTTCGGCATTTATATGATTACCGACGTTCGGAACGCAGATCCTGACGATATCTATGACAAGGTCAGTCTTGCTTCCCGGCAATGCAAACGGAATCATTTGTACGAGAAGAACTATGAATTCTACATGGAACCGCTCAGAGAGCAACTTTGTAAAATCCAAGAGTATACCAATGCTTTCTCCAGAGCGTTGGACGAAGAACAGTTCAAGGTATATCTCCAGCCGAAATTTGAGTTGGTTTCCAATACCATTGCGGGAAGCGAAGCGCTGGTGCGCTGGATCAATGACAACGGGGAGATGATCAGTCCCTCTGAATTCATTCCCGCATTCGAGCAAAACGGGTTCATCCTGAAATTGGACTACTACATGTGGGAACATGTCTGCATGCTACTCCAGAAATGGATTGGGGAGGGAAAGACCCCCAAACCCATTTCTGTCAACGTGTCACGGATGGATGTCTACAATTCGGAACTGGTGAATCAGATCATTGCTTTGGTGGAACGTTATCGGATTCCTTCGGAACTGTTCCAGTTGGAATTGACTGAAACCGCGTATGCGGAGAATCAGGAGTTGATCATCGACATGATGCGTCGCCTTCAGGAACGAGGGTTTACCGTGTTGATGGACGATTTCGGTAGCGGGTATTCTTCGTTGAATGTTCTGAAGGATCTGCCGATCGATATTCTGAAGATTGATTTGAAGTTTCTGGATAAGAGCAAAGATCAGGGGAAGGCTCGGTTCATCCTCGATTCCATCATTCGCATGAGTAGGGGGATGTCCATTCCCGTCATTGCCGAAGGGGTCGAAGACGAACAGCAGGCAAGGTTTCTTCGAAGTATCGGATGTGAATATGCGCAAGGGTTTTTCTTCGCGCGACCGATGCCGGTGGAAGAGTTTGAAAAGATTGCCTTTCCTGAGGAGCAGGAACGTCGGAAAGCAACGGAGACGCGAGGAGAAACCCTTCGTGGGGAGGATTTCTCGTGGAGAGTCCTGTCTTTGAAATTCAATCGGTATTTTGCGGAAAACCCCGTGGCGATGGCGTTATATGCATACGATGGCAAGGTTTCCTGCCGCCAGTCAAACAGAGCGATGGAAGCGTTGTTCGGCGTCGACGGAGGCGTCCTCGCAATGACAGAGGATCCGATGAACATCGTCTCCTCCATTTCTCAGGGTGATGTGGGAGATTTGTTTTCCAAACTTTCTCCGATGAATCCGATTGCCCAATGCGAGGTGCTCTGCAATCTTCCCGGCGGAAGAGACATCTGGTTTTCTCTTCAGATGATGTTCATCAGCCAGATCGGAAGTCAGAAGGCGATTCTGGGAATGGTGAGTGATATTACCCCACTCAAGATGGTTTTGGAACGGATGGGAGAATTCCGATCCGAAGTAAATGTAACCATCAGAAAAAACGGTGTTGTTTTGGTCATTGAACCGGACAGGGGAATTTCGGCTCGCCTCAGAAATATTCTGGGTGCGAAATATGTGGTGTTTGATGTGGCGAGCGGGGGGAGCGGATTGCGATTCATCAGCGAATCGTTTGAACCGGTCGACGCTATTATTCTGGATGGCAAAGCTCCGGGGATCGGCGGGGCGGAATTCCTTTCCCATGTCAAAAAAACATCATTGTTTTCCGGGATCCCTGTTGTTTTGATCGACGGCAAGGGAACGGAAGAAGCGGATGGATACATTTACGCCCCGTTCCGATCCGAAGAAGTGCTCTCCGTCCTGAATTCGGTGTTGAAGAAGTCGTGATCAATCCCCGCGGGGTTGTCCAATACGCTGGTACGAGATGATGATCTCTTGCATGCGAGCCGGCCAGTCGGAGATGGGGATGGTGTCTTCTATCTCGGTTTCTTCGCTGTCCAGATCAATCACGCTGATATCCACTTTCTGGGGATCATCAGAATTGAAATACACGCTCATGGCATAATTCGGAGTGATGGAAAACGAACAACCGTCGACGTCTTCCATAATGACGAAATGCTTGACGAAAAGTTTGTCGGTTACGGGTATTGGATCGGTATTCTTTTCCAGGACCGGTCGATATCCGATGAAGTCCTTTTCGCTGAACATACGAAAGTCAAGGGTGGTCGGCATATAGGGGAACAGTGTGGTGAGAAATTGCCGGACTATCCGTACCATGAACGAAAACCTCCTCTCAATATAATTTTCTGCCTTCTCTATTCTCTACTGTATAACAGCCTTTTTGCCATGTGCAACAAAAAATTGCTTTTGAAGAGCATATGAAAAAAGCCCCCGGTTTTCACCG
>JBAXYP010000347.1:0-2635 GCA_041670725.1 Sphaerochaetaceae bacterium | reverse complement strand
TTTCTACGGGGGAGATTATACCGATCTTTTGGACGTGAAGGACGAGCGTGGCGACATCGTGATGAAGGACGGTACGGTCATCGGTCATCACGAAGGTATCTGGCATTATACCATCGGCCAAAGGAAAGGGCTCGGCGTGGCTGCTCCCCGGCCTTTGTACGTACTTGCACTCCGGCCGGAGAAGAATCAGGTCGTCGTGGGATATGAAGAGGATACGGAAAGCACCACGGTAAGCGCCTCGCGCATCGCATGGGGGGCCGTCGATCATATTGACGGTACGATCGTCGTTCAGGCGAAGATCCGTTCCACGGGTTTCGCCATCGAAGCGAATGCATGGGAAAATCCCGACGGTTCGATCACGGCAAAGTTCATCACGCCGGTGAAGGCCGCGACCGCCGGGCAATCCCTTGTACTGTATCAGGACGATCACATCCTTTGCGGCGGTATCATCACTTCTCCGCATTGAGTTGCCAATCTGACGGATCTTGTGGTTTAATGGGGAGGAGGGAAGGATAAATCATGCGGGTAATTATTCAGAATACTTATGAAGCGATGAGTTTATGGGCTGCGCGGTATATCGCGAAGTCGATCAGGGATTTCGAACCGACGGAGGAAAAGCCGTTCGTGCTGGGACTCCCCACCGGTTCTTCTCCGCTTGGCACATATGCGGAGTTGATCAGATTAAACAAGAAAGGGGACGTTTCCTTCAGCAATGTCATTACGTTCAACATGGATGAATACGTCGGATTGCCTGAGGATCATCCCCAGAGCTACCATACGTTCATGCGGGAGAATTTTTTCAGTCACATCGACATCAAACCGGAAAACATCCATATTCTCAACGGTATGGCGAATGACCTTGCCAAGGAATGCGGGGATTACGAAGACAAGATCCGGGAGTGCGGCGGCATTCGCCTGTTTCTGGGCGGGATCGGGGCCGACGGACATATTGCGTTCAACGAACCGTTCAGTTCTCTTTCTTCCCGAACGCGAGTAAAAAGCCTGACGTACGATACCAAAGTGATGAACAGTAGATTTTTTGGAAATGACATCGATAAAGTTCCATCACGCGCATTGACCGTTGGCGTAAAAACGGTGACCGACAGTGAGGAAGTTATGGTCCTTGTCAACGGACACAACAAAGCGAGGGCGTTACAGGCTACAATCGAGGGCGGCGTCAGTCAAGCCTGGACCTGCAGCGCGTTGCAAATGCATCCGAAGGCGATCATCGTATGCGATGACGCCGCCTGCGGCGAGTTGAAGGTCGATACCTACAGATACTTCAAGGACATTGAAGGGGCGAACCTCGATGCCGAAAAGTTGCTGAGATGAACCGATGACGGACGACAGGAGCCCGTCCGTTTCTTTTATGCGTCCGCATCGAATTATTCTCTTTCTTATCCTCTGTTTGGCGTTGCAACGCGTTGCCTGTTCTCAGAACGTCATACGGACGAATGTTTTTGATATCGTCTATGGAGAGGAAAGCGCCGAGACGGCACATGAAATTGCGGCATATGCGGACGCTGTATTTCAGGATATATGCTCCTATCTTGGGATTAATGTATCGATGAGCCATATCCCCGTAGCAATCATAGCCGGAGATGATACGGAAAACGCTTACCAGACGACGTATCCCTACAACAAGATTCTGATCTATGACCAGCCGTACCCGCACATGGGATACTGGAAAGATACGCTACGCGGCGTTTTCGCCCATGAGGCATTTCATTTGGTCTCCTTGAACATGAAAGGGTCGTTTCTCAAAGGACTCGGAGCGGTGTTGGGGGATCCGTACACGCCCGTGTACTTGGTGGCTTCGCGTTCCATTATGGAAGGTACCGCCGTTGCATACGAAAGTGCGTACGGGGAGGGGAGGTTGAACAGCCCTCTTGAAATGGCGGCGTTGTTGCAGGCGAAACTGGAGGGAAGGTTTCCCGTTTCCTATCTTGACGCGACAGGAGTGCGCGATACTTCGCCGACAGGAAATCTCACCTACTTGTTCGGTGGAGCATGGATGTGCGATGTACGCGCACGATACGGGAAGGACGCGTACGTGCGTTTTCTTCATGATTGCAACAACATGTTGCTCCCAGTCGATTTTCCCGTCTGGTTCAAAAAAGAATTTGGCGTTTGGCCGGAGGAGAGTTGGGATGCATGGAAAGCTTCCATCCCTTTGACCGTAGTCGCAGAGGCTACGCGACCGCTTGAAAGCCGGCGCGATTTGCTGTTTCCGTCGTGCGGAGGGAAACTCCTCTCCGGTACAACGGCAGGAGGAGAGGTGTTTCTTGACCGGAATCGCGTCTGCTCGATAAAAAACCTCACCGGTGCGGCGACAAACGGGGAGGGTGACGTTGTGGTGACGTTCCTCGACGGGACGGACGCTTTCGTGGGGAAGGCGAAGGTGGTGTATCGGGGAGGGACATCCAAGACGCTTGATCCCCGGCATATCCAGGAAGCGGTTTTTCTCGGAGAGCGCATCGTGTTGTTGCAAAATGCCTCACAACACCAGAATATTTTGTTGTGCAACCATGATGGCGTCACAAAACGGGTGATTCCGTTGCCGAACGGGATGATCCTTTCTTCCTTGGATGCGATGGGGGAGGCGAAGCTTGTCTGTATCGTACGGATCAAAGGA
>JBAXYP010000346.1:0-2655 GCA_041670725.1 Sphaerochaetaceae bacterium | reverse complement strand
CTGCCGCAGCGCCTTGCGCTTTCCACCGAACTGCCGTCCATCAAGGGTTCTCCGGATTCTGACTTCAGTTTCCAGGTGGAACTGAGGAACAACAGCGCTACGGAAACACTGATCGACCTCTATGCAAAGCTGCCCGAAGGATTCTCCGCAAAATTCAGTCAGCAGTACGGAAGCGGCAACGTCAACACGCTTTCCGTCAAACCGGGTGCCTCCGAGACGATCAAGGTGACGATCACTCCGTCGCAGGGAGTGAAAGAAGGCACCTATCCCGTCACGGTGACGGCAAAGAGTTCCGAAGCGAGTGCGTTCGTGACGGAGAATCTCGAGGTACAGGGGCAGGCCAGACTTTCTCTGACCGGCAAAGGCGGACTTCTGAGCGGCAGCGCCGTCGCGGGTAAGGACAAAGTGTTTGATCTTGAGTTGAAGAATTCCGGTACGGCGGACGCCAAGGGCATCAAACTGAGTTCTTCCACGCCGTCCAACTGGAATGTGACGTTCAATCCTTCTTCGGTGGAGGATCTCGCTGCGGGAGATACGGCGACGGTAAAAGCGACGATCAGGCCGTCTTCCGAAGCGCTTACCGGCGACTACAGCCTGGCATTGTCCGCTTCTTCGGAAAATTCCGGGAATATTTCGGAACAGTACCGCATCACCGTCAAGACTTCGTCGATGTGGGGTATCATTTCTGTGATCATCATCGCGGCCGCCGCGTTGCTTCTGGTGTTTGCAGTGAAAAAGTTCGGCAGACGGTAGGAGGCAGGACATGGATGCCAAGGCAATCCTCTCGGTGGAAAACCTGACCAAGCAATACGTCAAGGGCGTTTCCGCCGTGGATGATATTTCGTTCAGCCTGAAGGAGGGGGAAGTATTCGGGTTGCTCGGACCGAACGGTTCGGGTAAGACGACGACCATCCTCATGCTCCTCGGACTGTTGGAACCGACGTCCGGCTCGGTTCAGGTGCTTGGATGCGACCCGTTCCGCAAACCGTTGTCCGTCAAGCGTCAAGTGGCCTATATGCCGGACGATATAGGTTTTTATGACTCGATGAGCGCGTACGGCAACGTGGATTACACGGCTCGTTTTCTCGGTCTTGATCCGGACGAACGGAAACGCCGGATCGAGGAGGCGTTCGCTCTGGTGCGTTTGACCGACCGGATGAACGACAAGGCAAGGACTTATTCCCACGGGATGAAACGGCGGCTCGGATTGGCCGAAGTGTTGGTCAAACAACCGAAAATCGCCATTTTGGACGAGCCGACCCAAGGGTTGGATCCGCAGAGTACGCAGGAATTTCTCCAAACGATTCGAAACCTCAAGGAAGAAAAGGGGATGACGTTTCTGGTTTCCAGCCATCAGCTGGACGAGGTACAGTCGATCTGCGACCGCGTCGGGTTGTTCTCCAAAGGGAAGTTGATCGGATACGGTACGCTTCCCGAGCTATCCGAACGGTATTTCGGTCCTGATAAGCTCGTCGAGGTACAGGTTGACGGAAGCAAGGATCTCGGACCCGTGTTCTCCGCTATGGAGGGAGTGTTGAAGGTGACGCGGGGCGATCGGTCGACATGGATGCTTCAGTGCGCCGCCGACTTACGCTCAAAAGTGTCACAGGCGGTATTCGGCAACGGAGAAAACCTTGTTTCTCTTTCCCTTCTGTCCCATTCGCTGGGGGACATCTACCAGCATGCGTTCGAGGAGGTGAGCCATGAAGAGCAAGGAACGTGAGGGTTCGGCGTTGACCGGACTGAAGGTCGTATTCGTAAAGGAATTGCAGGAATACGCAGGAAGCGTCAGGATGGTCGTCCTGATGGTCCTGATTCTGCTGACGGCGGGGGCGAGCCTGTATGTCGCCACGCAGACGCTCCGCTCGTACGTGGGAGAGGACTCGTACATGTTGCTCTCCCTGTTCACCATCGCGCAGAATCCCATTCCATCGTTCATGTCATTCATTTCTTTCCTCGTGCCGTTGACCGGCATCGCCCTGGGATTTGACGCCATCAACAGCGAGTATCAGAACCGGACGCTGGGCAGGCTCCTTTCCCAGCCGATCTACCGCGACGTGCTGCTTTTCGGAAAGGCGCTGGGCGCTCTTGTGGCGATGGCCGTGGTATTGCTCGCTTTGTGGTTGCTGGTCATCGGTTGCGCCATGTTCTTTCTCGGTGTGCCGCCGACGGGAGAACAAATCGCGCGTGCGTTGATGTACTATCTCATTACTCTGTTGTACGGACTGCTGTGGTACATGATCGCAATGACGATGTCCATCATTTTCCGGCAAAGTGCCGTTTCCGCATTGGTTTCCATCGCATTGTGGCTGTTCTTCATGATCTTCTGGCCGATGATCAGCCAGGTGGTCGCAGCGCTTGCCGGCGGCGGGAGCGAGTATGAGACGGCGAAACTCTCGGTGGTGCTCGGACGGGTCAGCCCGTACAATCTTTACCTTGAGTCGTCCATCGCAATGCTCAGTCCGACGACGCGGTCTTTGGGCGTCGTGCTGTTCTCCCAGATTCAGGGAGCCATGATGGGCAGCCCGTTGCCGTTCGGCCAGAGCGTCCTGTTGATCTGGCCGCAGATGACGTCGTTCGTCGCTTCGGTGATTCTCGTGTTCGCCCTGGCGTACGTGATCTTTCAGCGTAAGGAAATCAGAATGTAGGTTTTTT
>JBAXYP010000345.1:0-2659 GCA_041670725.1 Sphaerochaetaceae bacterium | reverse complement strand
TCCCTTCTTCCCTCACGGCGGACGACGCGTTGTTCGACAGTTCGTTCGGCTTCATCAAAAGGAGCGTGCATCATGATTATCCGGAGCAACAAGCGTGCTTCGAAATGCCGGCCCATATGTGGGCGGCGATGGAGGACGCTACGATCTGCGTCGCACTTGCCTCGGATTCAAAATACGGATACGGAGCCGACAAAAACACGCTCTCTCTTTCCCTGCTTCGTTCTTCGAAAGCACCGGATCCTGAGGCGGATCAAGGGTTCCATGAATTCACGTATTCCTATATAATTTCATCGGATTCGCTTGCCTCTGTAATGATGCATGCTTCGATGCTGAATATGGAGACCATCAAGACGAACGAGAAGATCCCCGTCCTTTGCACCGTCACCCGTTCTTCGGTTATCGTGGAGACCGTCAAGGTAGCGGAAAACCGCAAAGGCGTCATTCTCAGGCTCAGGGAACCCTTTGGAATCCCGCAACAGGCGGAAGTGGCATTGTCCCCGTTCTTGGACGGTACCTCGCTCATCCAAACGGATTTCCTTGAACGCCCGGTCATCGCAAGCGATCTTTTCTCTTTCCGTCCGTTCGAGGTGAAAACGTTCTTCGTCCCCCTCGCAGCCGAACGGAAAACAAAAGGAGCGGGACGTGGCGAAAAAAAGTGATTTGGTGTATCACGGGATTCTTTCCCGCTTGGAAGAAGGATTCTGGAAACCTGGCAACCAGATCTACTCCGAGCGACAACTTGCCGAACTCTACGGTGTAAGTCGGATCACGGTCAAACAAGCTATCAGCGAGTTGGTCGGAGAAGGGTATCTGGAATATCTCGACGGCAGGACGGGAACGTTTGTCGTACAAAAAAACAAATCAAACGCCACGGCTCCGAACAACGGTTTTGTCGTCATCGCATTGGACAACGTCTCTCCGGCATTCGCTTCATTCCTGTTGGAAGGAATCCATGACGCGCTTTGGGAGAAAAAATTCCTCCTCACGTATTGCAACACCATGGGTCAGGAACCTATCGTGGAACGTATCCGCGATTGTCTGAAAAGCGGTGCAAAAGGACTCATTTTCTCCCCGCTCCTCGATGCCGCAGAAACGAACAAAACGATTCTGGAAATGGCAGAAACATGGAAAATTCCCGTCATCCAAGTGGATCGCTTCGACGAAAGATTCGATACGTCCATCGTGCAGGGAGACAATTATCGTTCCATGTACGATCTGGGAAAGAAGCTCCTCGGAAAGGGGTATGCAAGCCCCCTTCTCATTGACACCGACCTCCCGGTATCCAGCACGAAAGAACGTCGCGCAGGAATTTGCGACAGCTTTGGGGAACAGCACATCCCCGTTTCCATCATCACCATCGACGAACTCGGATTCGTCCAAAACCAAACGGTCACGATAACCAAACGGGAATCCAGTCACGAAACACACGACGTCATCATCGGAGTGAATGGCGTGGCATCCGCAGCCGCCGTGCAACTGGCGAAGGGACAACAAAAAAACATTGCGACGGCGGGCATCAGTTCCTCGGAGCGGGAAAGCGTCAATGACTTTGTCATCATCCAATCGCTCTCCACCATCGGCTATGATGCGGGAATGCTTCTCGCCCGGGAAATCAAAAACCATCCCGCCCCGCCCACAAGGATGTACGTCAGAGGGAAATTCCTCGATAAAACCGCAAGACGATAGCATCGCCCGTTATCAGCATGGCGCTTCGCTGTTTTCAGGGATGTTCCCGAAGTTGCAACACGTTCCAGCTAGCGGGGCGGAGAACCGTCTTCAGCGAGCCATCCGGTTTCTCTTCAAACGGCTTGACCGTTATCTTCTCAGGACCGTTGGTCGCATGCAGATCGGCGCAATCCAGAACGGTATGTCCGGTGATTCCGTACTTTCCGAAGGAACGGAGATCCAAGGAAAGCTCCATCGGCGCATCGATCGATTTGTTCACCGCGAATACGGTGACCGACCCGTCCTCCGGATGGTAGACCGCCGCACAATCAAGGTACGGAACATCGGCATACCTGCTGCATCCGTATGTCTCGCATTTCGTCACCGGCATCAGGCTGATCCCCCTGCCGTACAACGACGCGTGCAGGAACGGATAAGCGATGGTCTGAAGCCATGCTTTCCCGTCCTTCTCGGTCATGATCGGAGCGATGACATTGACCAGTTGCGCAAGACAGGCGACCTTCACTCTGTCGACGTGACGAAGCAGAGTGATCAGCAACGTCCCGACGACCAGGGCATCTTCCGCGTCGTAAATGTCCTCCAAAAGCGCTGGAGCTTCGCTCCAGTCGGGAATCTTCTTGTCCTGAACGTTGGAATGGAACCAAACGTTCCACTCATCGAAACTCAAATAAATTTTCTTGTCAGTGCGCTTGAGGGTCTTCACATAATCGCACGTTGAGATCACGGAACCGATGAACCGGTCCATCGTCGTGCTGGAAGAAAGGAACGATGCGGGATCGTCATCGTCATTACGATAATACTGATGCAGGGAAAGATAATCGATGGCATCGTATGCATGGGAAAGCACGGTGGATTCCCAAGAACCGAAAGTGGGCATGTCCGAGTTCGACGAACCGCAGGCGACCACCTCGACGGACGGATCGACCGTCTTCATCACCTTCGCCGTTTCGTTAACCAAACGGCCGTATTCATC
>JBAXYP010000344.1:0-2667 GCA_041670725.1 Sphaerochaetaceae bacterium | reverse complement strand
TACGTCCTGCTGTTTCTTCCTGTCCACGTTGAGGATGCTGGCGATGAAGTCGGCCAGTTTTCCCGGATGGTCGATGTTGACCATATTGAGTCGCATTTCTTCACTGAACAAACGGTTGTTTTTGGTCAGTTGTTTCATCTCGCTGACCAAAAGTCGCGTCCAGGCACGCAATTCCTCGGGTTCGTCCTCAATATCCTCAAGGTAGGTGACGCTGGCGACAAGATACGGACCGGATGGATAGTACTCCGCAACTTTGAAGCGTTTGAGCGTACTGATGAATACCGATTCGCCGCCTTCTGGCAACTTGATCCGCTTGACCACCTTTGCGACGGTCCCCACTTCGTACATGTCAGTCGGAGTGAGCTGCCCTTCCTTCGCCTCGGGGGAACGGGTAAGCAACAGGCCGAGGAAACCGCCGTGTTTGGTGGCTTGGTTGATGATATCGATGTCTTGGGCGTCGGAAAGCATCAGTGGGGTGAACAACCCCGGGAAAACGGGATTTCCGACAACCGGCAGGATAAACAAATTATTTGGGAGCATTTGCTCCAATGGCATCAGTTCTTGTTCTGGCATATTCTCTCTCTCTTCGCCTGTAAAGTACTTAACTTTCCTTGGAAAGTGAAGCGTCTTTCTTGAGCCACCGGACACCCCAGTAACAGAAAGGCGTGTCCGCCAGTGCGAAAAACACTTTGAAGATCCAGTACGGGATGACCAGCGAGAAGACGAACGGCGCGGTATACCGTTCGTTGTATCGCCAGAAGGCGAGGAACATGAAGACGTTGGTATCGACGAATTGGCTGATAATCGTGGCGACATTGTTCCTGATCCACAGCTTGTTTCCCTTGCTCCATTTTCGGATGCGGAAGAAAAGGCGCACATCGAGGTTCTGGCTGATGACGAAGGAAATCAGGCTGGCAAGCGTCATCCGCAGAGAGGATCCGAACACTTCCTCGTACGCTTGCTGCATCCCCCATGTCTTGTTAGGCGGCAGTTTGATGCACAGGACCATGAAAAGGAACAGGAACACCAGCATCAACTCGGCGAACCTGACAAACAATATGGCCCGTTCCTTTCCGCACACCTCACCCTCGATGTCGGTGATCAGGAACATCACCGGCATAAAGAAAATTCCGACGGAAACGCGAACGCCGAACAATGTCGTGATTTTTCCACCCAAAGTGTTGGCCATCACCATGAACGACACGTACAGCGACAGGAGAAACCATTCTTTTTTGCTGGTATTCATAGTGCCACAGGGTAACGTAAATCCGAAACAAAGGGAAGGGAGTTTTCCCTTATGGCAAGAAGTATCCCGATGGATTTCTGTTGCATTTTGTTGCAGACATGCTATCATACAAATACGTTCGTGACGAGTAAGGAAGGAGCGTATGGATGGAAGATTGATCGTCATCGCCATCGGGGGAAACTCACTTATCGAGGATCCGAAACATGTTTCTGTTTCGGCTCAGTATGAAGCGGCGCGGAAGACGGCGAGCCACATTGTCCGTCTTATCGATAAGGGAAATCGCGTGGTAATAGTCCACGGCAACGGACCGCAGGTTGGGTACATTCTGCTCCGTGCAGAATACTCGCGCGCGATTCTCCACACCGTTCCGCTGGATTCCTGCGTTGCCGACACACAGGGAGCCATCGGATACAATCTTCAGATGGCGTTGGACAACGAATTCCGGAAGATTGGGAAACAACCCGCCGTAGCGACCGTCGTGACACAGGTCGAGGTTTCCGACGCTGACCCGTCGTTCCAGCGACCGACCAAACCGATCGGAAGTTTCTTCTCCAAGGAGGACGCGGATTATCACGCCTTGCACGATGGCTGGACTGTAATGGAAGACGCCGGCCGGGGATATCGCCGTGTAGTCCCTTCTCCGAACCCCATGGCCATCGTGGAGATCGAAACGATCAGGACCTTGGTTCGCGACAAAGTGGTTGTCATCGCCGCAGGCGGCGGAGGCATTCCTGTCGTCCGCGACGCTCAGGGGATGCTTTCCGGACGGGAAGCGGTCATTGACAAAGACCTTGCGGCATCCCTTCTGGCGAGACAACTCGACGCCGATTTGTTCATCATTTCCACTGCCGTCGCGAAGGTCTGCCTGGATTATGGGAAACCGACGCAACGGACGTTGGATTCGATGACGCTCGCAGAGGCGGAACGGTATACGGCGGAAGGGCAGTTCGCCCCCGGCTCGATGTTGCCGAAAATTCAGGCGATGACGGGTTTTGTCTCCATGACGGGAAAAGAGGGCGTCATCACTGATCCGGACCACCTTGAGGAGGCGGTTTCAGGAACACAAGGAACACATATTGTCCTCTGATGGATGGAGATTCAAGGATCGCAGGAGCGTTGTCGTTACGATTTGCGTCATCGTTTCGCTTCTCGCCGCGTTCTCTTGGGCCGAGTATGAGATGAAGAAAAACGCGCTCGAAGAAGCAACGAGCGAGGTGCGTTTCGCGTTGGACAACGTCGTCACTGTGATGGACCAGCGGTTCCTGTATGCCGAAAAGTTGTGCAAGGTGATCGACGAACCGGATCTGACGCGGGAGGTGGATGCTTCCATTGCGTTTTATCGTTCGGATTCCCGAAATCCTTCGGTGATGGGACGCGCGTACAATAATCTCGACGTAGCGCTTGCACGTCTTCAGCGTTCT
>JBAXYP010000343.1:0-2679 GCA_041670725.1 Sphaerochaetaceae bacterium | reverse complement strand
TTATCTGTCGAGTCACTTCCTGTCGTTTACGGGGGACTCCCGAAAACCGTATGCCCAGCAGAAATCCCAACGATTTTATGCCGAACAAAAAAAACGTAAGTCAGTTTCATTTGTTTGAAACGACTTACGTCTGTTGGGCGCGATTGGGGTTGAACCAACGACTTCCACCATGTCAAGGTGACACTCTCCCACTGAGTTACGCGCCCTTTTTATTGTTTGTACGCTGTTGATATTTATAACGGTTTTTGACGGTTAAGGCAAGGGGGTTCTGCCAAATATCTTCCGCTAGTTGTGTACGGGATATGGTTGTCGGGCGTAAAGACGCACGATGCACCAAAAAAGTGCGCGAAGTGAGAAGGGGATGCCAAACGCTGAGCGGTCAAGGGTAGTCTTGGAAATGCCGAGATTTCGCAAAACGGATTCGGTGGACAGTGAGGCTTTTTCACATAAGAAGGATTCAGAGTTGTCGAGAATCCGGCAGGATTGGGATCGGGTCGCAGCCATCAGTTGGGTTTCTCGCATTCGAAGCGGTCGCGTGGGGAAACTCTCTCTTAGCGGTAAAAAGCAAACCTCCAGAGGAATATTCGGGACGATGATCTGGCGAACGGACTTGATGAAGATCCTTTTACGTTATGTTCCTGTACATGCCGGTTCCGACGGTCATGTTGCGATGACGACGAAGAAATAGTACAGTGCCATCCGAAGCAGACGCGAAGCAAAACAGGCCACAAGCACTTTCTTCCAATCGACACGGATGATGCCGGCAAGCCAACAGACGGTGGTGAACGGAATGGGAGTCACTCCGCCGAGGAACACGCCGAAAGCCCCATATTCCTTTACGATTTTTCCGTTTTTCCCCTGGATGTGGGTTTCCGTCCATTTCCTGATTTTGGGGATTCTATGGATCAAAAGTCCGATGCCGTAACCGGAAAAACCGCCGATTGCCGAAGGTATCCCCATGATGAGGATCGCTTTCCACGCAGGCCAGGAAACCACGAACGGCCAGACGACATCTATGGTGAGGGGAACAAGGAACGTGTCCACCAGATAGACGAACAGCGCAACCCCATGGTAGCCCATCATCCGGTACAATTTGGGGACGAACGAGTATTGCTGGACTTTGCTGGTCATCATCAGCCGTATGCCGAGAATAATCAGACCGATCGTGATGAGCGTCAGGATGATTGTGGTTACGATGAGTTGCTGTGTATCAAGATTTCCTTCCTCGGTGAAAAGGGAACCTTTCCTGAATGCATTTTTGATGCGTTTCCAGATGTTCATTTCATGTACGCGTCAACGTGCTTCCCTGCCGAGTACCCGTATCTGCGCGAGCGCGGGGAAGGGGGACGGATCGTCCGCTTTTACAAGGTCGTGCAACGTCATGCGACGCGTGGTGACGGGCCGGATGGGAAATTTCTGCGCCTTGTCCGATTTTTCCAGATGAAGGAGAATGTCCTCGCCCCCATCCATACGTACCTTCGCTTGCTTCCACCATGCGTCATGGGGAAAATCCGCCCTGAGGTACAGGATGATCTCCTCAATCGTGACCATTCTGCCGAACTCGAGGGTCAACGCGGCGTTGGGATCCCGGTTGATGCCCCAACTGGCATACGGCCACGTTCCGTGGCTGTGATTCGCGATGACACCGTCGACGGCGCACCTTGCGGCGAACACGGATTCTCCCCTTGTTTCCACGTTTGCCGTGGCATGGGGAAAGATCGTTGTGTTTTCGTGGCAGTCAAGCGGATTCGTGGAGATGTCCCTTGTCCCTTCGGTTTCCCACGGTTCCGCTTCCCGAGCGGAAAGATAATGAACCGTTCCCCCAAAAGACAACGGAGGATAACAGATTTTCTTTTCGCCGAACGGGATGGGAAGGGTAAAGGTGCCTTTCGCGGCGTATACAAGCGTCGGAGCGAGAAAATCCTCGAGACGAAGGACGACGAACCCTTCCGTATCGGTGGAGAAAGCAATGGCATCCCCCGGTCGATATTCATTCTGATAAACGAGCCAAGCTTCGTGCGGTGAAGAGACTTTCGCCAGCACGTCTGTTTCGTGGATGATGGCAATGTTGAGATTCATGGCTCCAGTATGGGGAAAACGGCGGAGGGTTGCAACACCGCGTTTCATTCCTCAAGAGGCGCCCGCAGATTCCTGGATCTTTCCTTGGATTTCTCATTCCGTTCCGAACCGGTTGTCCAGCTGGATCGTTCGCGCCAGAATTCAGGGGAGAACAAAGCATACACGGTGAAAAGCTCGAGCCTTCCGGCCAGCATCAAAAATGAGAGGAACCATTTGGTCCATGAAGGGAAAAATGCGAAGTTTCCGGTCGGCCCCACCTTGCCGAAACCGATGCCGATATTGCCCAGACACAGGAAACTTCCCGATATCGCCGTGGCGAAATCCGCTCCAGAAAGCGCCAATACGATGGAACCGATCAAGCCGGTGGCGATGTACATGCCGACGAATCCTGCGATCTCCATTAGGATTTTGTCGGTGAATATGGAATCCCCCACCTTGTTGGTGATGACCGCATTGGGATGGAGTCGCCGGGTGATAGTGTTTTTTCCCAGCGTCAGCAAGGCCCGCACTCTGATGACCTTGATGCCGCCTCCCGCCGATCCCGCGCATCCTCCGACGAAGAACAACAGGAACAGGAGCATCTGGCTCGCCTGGGGCCAG
>JBAXYP010000342.1:0-2680 GCA_041670725.1 Sphaerochaetaceae bacterium | reverse complement strand
CGCCATCAGAGCGGTCGGCATCGACACGGATCATGTCAGGGAAGACCAGATGGATCTCCTTCGGGAGGTGCTTTCCTGCAAAACACATAATCTGGATCGTTACAGAAGCCAAGATGAAAAGTATGAGGATGTCTTGGACGGGGAAGTGCGTTCGTTCAATGAGATTTACGTCGATACGGCGCCGATCATCCAGATGGATTGGTTTCTTCATTTTGTGGCGGATATGGAGCCGATTCTCAAACGGCGAAAAAAGAAACTGTTGATTCTCGAGAAGACAATGGAGGAACTCCATGGTCTGAAGGATAATCAGGAAAAGGACAAAGATGTACGCATCCGCGCCACGATTCGGCCTGATTTGATCCGGTATCTTGCCAAACGGGGACTCGTGCGCATCGGTGATACCGGTTCGGACGGTATCGCCGACGATCATCTGGTAAACCTGTTCAACAGGATCGGGATGAATGAGGATGTGCTGCTCATCACGCAGGACAGAGGACTTTCCGAACGCATCGTCAGGCTCGCCCACAAACAACAATCAGCTCAGTTGCAACCGTACTCCCAGAGCGTATGGGAAAAACTGTTCCATAAGGAACTGCGGTATCCCGCACGGCATACGATGGTGGTGTGCAAACTCACCGAGGGAGGACTCCTGCAACGTTGCTATGTCTGTCCCGAGTGCGAGGAAAGTTACTATGACAAGATTTCCGATTGTGACGGCATGATCCCCTGTTCAAAATGCATCCGGAACTGCAAGGTACGTGACGCACAGCAGACGGAAACGTTAAGAAAAAAGCGGGAAGAAGATGCGCTGCGCACCGAGCGGGAAGCGTATTTGAAAAATAGGCCGACGGTGGAAAAAATGATCCGAAAGAAGAAAAAGGAAATGGCGATCACTCTTTCCGTAGGGGGAGTCGTTATTGCATTGCTCTGTATTTTTTTGTAACAAAAAGAGGTCGCCTGTGAAATACGGACGACCTCGCTGACCCGGATGCGATTCGAACGCACGACCTACTGCTTAGGAGGCAGTCGCTCTATCCAACTGAGCTACCAGATCATTCCTCTGACACTTATAGCGAAAAAAGGGGATGAGAGCAAGGGGCCGTCAACAGTAATTGTTGTCATATCTGATCACCATGTTGAACCGGGGGTCGAGCTTCTGTGCGTAGACAATGATTTTTTCGTCGAGGCTTTTTGTGTCTTTCGTGAACCCATCGGGGAGCAATACGTCGAACAACAAGTTAGTGTGATTCTTGCCGGGAACCCTCCGAAAGTCATGTAGCGTAAGATTCGGGTCGATCGTTTTCAGAAATTCCGAGAACAGGCCGTGGAGGTGATTCGTCTCCGGGTCGTCGGTGACGATGGGATCCATGTGAATGCAGATCATAATGTGCATTGCGTGCTCGATGTCCCGTTCTGCTTGGTCGATCACCTCGTGAATCGCCATGATATCGCCGTGGGCATCCACTTCGGCATGTACCGTGACAATGCATCTTCCAGGTCCGTAATCATTGATGACCAAATCGTGAATGCCGCGGATCGTCGGATAGCTAAGCATCCTTCGGGTTATTTCTTCCACCATCTTGGGGTCGGGTTTTTCGCCAAGAAGACGGTCGACGGTGTTTTTGCACACTTTCAATCCCGTTTGCAGAATAAAGCAGGATACCACCATGCTCATGAATCCATCGATATGCCACCCATACAGCCATTGCAGGACGGTACTTGCCAAAACGGCGCTGGTGCCTACCACATCGCTTATACTGTCCTGTGCTTCGGCGAGGATCGTCTCGTTGTCAACGGTTCTTCCCACTTTCCGATAGAATGCGAACAACCACAGTTTTACCAAAATGGAGAGGGAAAGCAGTATCACCACCAAAGAAGAAACATTCAGTTCATTTGGGTGGCGAATACCGCCGATTCCGCTTTTCAGCAAATCAATGCCGACCATCAGTATCAGAAACCCCAGTGCGAGGGCGCCGATGTACTCCATCCGACCATGCCCGAAAGGATGTTTCTTGTCTCCTGGTTTTGCCGCCATGCGAACGACCAGAAGCGACATAATGCCACCACCTGCATCGGAGAGATTGTTCACCGCGTCGGCGGTGATTGCCAACGATCCGCTGAGAATTCCCATGACGGCCTTCGCGGAGGCAAGCAGGCAATTGACGGCGATTCCCGTTCCGGAGGCGAGTACCCCGTAGGATGAGCGGACTGCCGTGTCCTTGGTTTCGGATGCGTTTTTCACAAAATGTTTGATCAACCAATCGGTCATGATGACGTTCCCTTCAGGTACAAAGTCCCGACGATCCGGTCCACAAGCGATGAGGGGAGGAACCGAATGAGAAACAATTCCAGTTTCGAGACGAACCCCACGGCCCTGCGTACCGGTACGTGGCGGGATCCGGCAATTCTGAGTGCCGTTTTGGCGACGCTTTCCGCTTTTGCTCCGCTTAACTCGTCGTCGGCAATTTTTTTCGTCGTTTTCTCCACCATTTTTCGATAGGGACTCTCCTTCGGTTCCGCGATGATACGGTTTTTGGTGAATCCCGTGGACGTGTCACCCGGTTCAATCATCGCGACATGGACGCCGAATCGCCTGCTTTCCATTCGCAACGCTTCTCCGTATGCTTCCAATGCATATTTTGAACAACTGTAATGTCCTTGGAACGGAACGGATATCCTG
>JBAXYP010000341.1:0-2686 GCA_041670725.1 Sphaerochaetaceae bacterium | reverse complement strand
GCCTCCGAACGCGACGCTTCCGCATTTGAGGAGTCCTTTCAGTCTTTCATAGTGTTTCTCGTTAACGATGCGGGGAAATTCGGCACAGGAAAGCGGGGTGTCGGTGTACATCTTGTGAATCTCTCGTTTCAAGGCGCCGATGAATGCGTCGCGGCGGTTTCTCGCTATCAGAACGTAGTCCGGGGCGACACAGGTCTGCCCGGCATTGAGGCATTTCCCCCATGCGATGCGCCGTGCGACGAGGTCGATGTCCGCCGTTTCGTCGATGATGACCGGACTTTTCCCTCCCAGTTCCAGAGTGACCGGGGTGAGAAATTTGCTGGCCGCCTCCATGACCACTTTCCCGACATGGGGGCTGCCTGTGAAGAAAATATGGTCGAACCGCTCCGCGAGCAGCATGGTGTTCATCTCCGAACCGCCTTCATAGGTGAGAACGACATCCCGGGGAAACGAAGCGTCAAGCATTTCCTTCAGGACGGCGCTGGTATGGGCGCTGTACCGGGACGGCTTGACGACCGCGCAGTCACCCGCGCTGAAAGCTGCGACGAGCGGGGCGAGCGTCAGCTGTACGGGGTAGTTCCACGGGCTCATGATCAGCACGACCCCCAGCGGTTGGGAAAGAACGTAGTTGCGCGACGGGAAATTCGCCAATACTCCTGGAACACGTTTCACGCTCATCCATCGTTTCAGATGCTTCAGCGCATAGTCGATCTCCCCGTTCACCATTCCGATTTCGGTGATGTACGATTCATATGCGTCCTTGCCGAGATCGAGGCGAAGCGCCTCGGAAAGCTTGCCTTCATAGGAGACGAGCGCCCGTTTCAATGTGGAAAGTTGCTTCACCCTCCATGTGCGTTCGTATGTTTTTCCGCCGTGGAAGAAATCCTTCATTGTCAAGATGTCCTGATGCACCGTGCCCATATGCCCCTCCGCAAACAAGCATACACCGGGAACACGCCTCTTCTCAATCGATCGAGCGAAGAAGGCGCGGCGTCTTGCAAATAAACGTCCCCAAATTCGTTCGGAAAAGTTTTTCGGCAAATTCTCCGAAAAGACAAAGCGCAGAGGATTTTCCCCATATCATATCGTTTTTCCGTTTGAAATTTATGCACGAACCAAGAAAGACGGCGCCCAGTCATAAGGATGATTACGGTAATAGATCCCTTTCAGGGATTCTGTTGGGTATTGTTGTTGTCGTTATACAACGCATAGATGAAAGGATGTACGGTTTGTGCTATACTCCGAAAATATCATTTTCTGGAAGCAGGGGGACATGATGCAGACGGAATTCACCCGTTCGGAAGTCGAGACGTACCTCAAAGTGATGAAGGATGACAACGATATCGTCAGGTTCGTCGATCCACTCGGGGCGAATGTGCTTGATGTCAAAGGGAACGGCGACGCATGCCACGCGTTGTGGGGCAAATGTGTACGATGCGAAAACTGTACGTCACTCAGGGCGCTCCGTACGAAAGGAGAGGCGTACAAGCTGGAATTCCTTCAGGGACGGACTTACTGGGTATGTTCCCGTTACATGGCCGTTGAAGGAAAAGACTGCGTTGCGGAGATCGTCAAGGACGTGACCAACGACGTGATGGTGGACAGTGATCGATCCGACGAGATCAATGTACTTCTGGGTAGTTACAAACGCATGGCCGTCACCGATTCCCTTACCGGTGTGTACAATCGTCGGTTCCTCGACGAGGATTTTCTGCCGTCGTTGCTCTGTTGCCACGACAAGGGGATGACCGTCAACATGGGATTTCTGGACATGGATTGCTTCAAGGGCATCAACGATCGGTACGGACACGTGGCCGGCGATCAACTCCTGAGGGACGTGGCGGGATTCTGGAAGCAAAGGTTCGACTCGAGGGAGAAAGGGAAGGAACGGATTGTCGTGCGTTTCGGCGGCGATGAGATCCTAATCGTCGCCTGCGGTATTTCCCAAGTACAGTTCCGCGAGGAATTCGAACGCTACGACAAGAAAATGGTGAAGATCTGCCAAGTGGGGAAGGAGGTTCGGTTCCCGTTTGACTATTCGGTCGGGATCGCCTCCAGCGAGGATCTCGGTTCGTCATGGCGATGGGACGATCTGTTCGACATCGCGGACCACCGGATGTACATCGACAAGAAGTGCTCTCAGGGGAATTTGCTGAAAAACACTTTACACGCTGGGTGATTACATGGTATAAAGCGGATGGTTTTTGTGTGGGCCGCTAGCTCAGTTGGTAGAGCAACGCCCTTTTAAGGCGTGGGTCACAGGTCCGAATCCTGTGCGGCTCATGGTTCGTCTCCATCGTCTAGGGGTTAGGACAACGGGTTTTCATCCCGTCAACGCTGGTTCGATTCCAGCTGGAGATGCATATAGTGCGACAAATAGGCCCCTCGTCGGAGGGGTTTCGTTTTCTTCGGGCATCGTCCCCTGCGGCGGCCAAGGATTCGTTTTACTCCGATGTCTGAATGTATTGATATGCATCCAAAACCTTCCTGCAACGTTTCCCTTTGCTTTTAAGGAGACAAACGTTCTGCCTCTCCGCCCTGCGACAACGAAATACATAGAGCGCTCTGAAGGGTAAGATAAGGTTTCGTACCGGAAAGAACGTCGAAAGGACGGGTGTCTCACCATGGTTCCCTGTTGATCGTTTCCGGACTTTTCTGGAATATTTTCCCGGGCCCGATGGTACTG
>JBAXYP010000340.1:0-2717 GCA_041670725.1 Sphaerochaetaceae bacterium | reverse complement strand
TGAATTCGGTTCCTCGTGCTGCGGCTCCTGAGTATTTCATTTCCCTCTGTTCTCTTCCCAGAGAATTTGAGGGAGTAAGGTTACTGTTTTTGCCGTTTGAAAACGGATAGGCGAAACGCTAATCAGCGGGTAGTACGACCGGCAATGAGGGGTGAATAGGTCTCGGCAGATGCCGAGACCCTGTGGCATAATCATTCCACCGGCTTGTACAGCCTCAAATCAGGACCTCTGAGCGAGATGATCTTCGAGCGTTGCATAATCCTGCCCCTGACCGATTGCCCTATGCTCTGGATCTTGAAAGCCTGATCCATCTTCATCGGGTCGCATTGGGTGCAGATGATGAGCGAATGCTTGTTCCTGTCCAGCAACTCGAAAAGCTCTTGGATGATGAAGATGTCCGACTCGTTGATCGATTCGTTGAGGAACTCGTCGATGCAGAGCAGGTCAAACTTTGCATAGTACTTCAGTCGGGACTGGTAGGCGTTGCCGGGCAATGCCTTCTTGTCTCGGAGTTCTTTCAGTAGGCCTGGGAATAGTGTCCATCTTGTCCTGATTCCCTCCCCACAAGCCTGTGTCGCGATGGCACCGGCTATCCATGATTTGCCTGTCCCCGACGCCCCTTCCAGGAGGAGGTTGCGCCTATCACTGATGAATCCAAGTTTCGAGAGGTCTTCAATTTGTTCCTTGTCGAGTTTCCGTTCCGGATAATCCCAGAGGTCGTCGAAATACGTCCTTTCGTTCAGTTTTGACCTCTTGAAGAGCAAGTCGGCACGATGCTGTTTCCGCTCGGCAGCATATTGGCTGAACGTAACGGCCATGGTGGCGACCACATTATCCCTTGTGTCCGCATCCTTGATGGAATCCTCCATTTTCTCGGCCATTTCGCCCAGACCGAGGACGCCCAGGGATTCGCTGATGGATTTCACATTGTCGTTGATCCTCATCACGCATCCTCCCCGGAATGGCTTCTGTAAAGGTCATTCAGCGCTGTGCCGATGTCCTGTTCCCCATCATTTCCTTCCATCCTTTCCCTCATATGGTTCGCAAGGTTCCTGAACCCCCTGGATGTGAACACCTTGGCTTCCAATGCCTGCGACGCAGTCTGTTCGACCACGGTGGGCAGGAACGTCGATGAATCCCTGAATACGGTAGAGAGTGTGCGGAAAGAATCAACAACGAACTCGCTTCTGCCCAGTACCTTGCCGACCCATTCCTCCATTTTGGGGCCGTATTTCCTCGCTCGGGAGAGGAACATCTCCGGCGAATACTCGCCGTGTCCGCCATACTCCACGGGGATATGTTCCGGCAAGGTGCAGCGCTGCCATTTCCGGACCGCCTTCCGGTGTGTCGCTATGAGCTCCTTCTTCTTGTTGTAGATGGAGATGACGAAACCGTCATCCCTGACCAGAACCTTGTCCTTGACGTAGGCGACGGGTACACTGTAGAAGGCTGAGCCATATTGGATATGGAAGTCCCTGGCTACTACTGCCTCTCTCTCGATGTAGGTGTGGTAATTTACGGAAGGGAGGGGCAGCAGTTCCTTTTTCTCTTCGGAAAGGAAGATGGACGTGCGCGAGCCGAGACGTTTCGTGAAGTCCTTCTTGAGGCGTTCCTCCAGTTTCATCCGCAACAGGCGGTTGTATTCGTCTATGGAATGGATGTCGAGCCTTGCCAGAGGCCTCATCAGGTCGTCCTCAATGATGCGGACGCTACGCTCCACTACAGGCTTATCCTTGGGATGGTAAACCCTCGCCGGTTTGACGAGTACGCTGTAATGTTCCATGAACGTCTCATATCTTGGGTTGAGCACCACCTCGTCGAAATACCATCTCCTGCTTCTGGTGACGGCGGTGAGGCAATTGTCCGGGACCATCATGACGGGACAGCCTCCAAAGAACTCGAACGCATGCCGGTGTCCGGCAAGCCATGACGCCATCTTCTCGTCGGGAAACGCCTCCGCATAGAAATAACCGCTGTAGGGCAATGCCATGACGAACACATGGAGCGTCGTCTTTTCCTTGGTGTCATAGTCGATGATCGTCGGCTGGTCGCCTGCCCAGTCCACCTGTGCCTCCACTCCTGGGCTTTTGGGTTGCATGACGCAGATGTCAAACTTCCCGGCATAGTCGGTCAGTATCTCGTTGAAACGTGACAGGCTGTATGACTTCCTTCCCCCCGAGGTCGCTTCCTGGACATAATCGCTCCACAGACTGTTTCTGTCGTTTCCCTGCCTTTGCCCCTCAAGGATTTTCTCGCAGTCGGGCTGCAGGTATTCCTCATCGATTTGCCTTCCTTCCTTGTAGATGCGGTCGGCTATCGTTTCCGAACTTGTCCCGTCGGGTATGTCCCCGATGTCTCCATACGCACGCTTGCACATCTCAAGGATGTGGTCAACCGTATCCCATTTGCATCCCATGGCACTTGCTATGGCGCTTTTGCTTTCGTTGGCTTTCCTGAGCCTCACGACCTTCGCGTAGTCTATCATTCATAGACCTCCATACTTTGGATTTGCCTTTCGGCTTTCCAAAGTATAGATTGGTTACCCGCTCTTTTGTGGTTTGACTATCCGGTCTTTGTTGTTTTGATTCCCCGGTCTTTATCGGTCAGCATCCCCGTTTTCTAGTGGCGTATACATTATTTTCTCCCCTATGTGATTTCAGCGGCAATAGCCGGTAAGATATTCGCAGCGTTCTTCAATCCGTTCCTCGGAATCAATG
>JBAXYP010000339.1:0-2730 GCA_041670725.1 Sphaerochaetaceae bacterium | reverse complement strand
CGCTGTTGGTTTCGGGGGACATTTTCGATACGGCCAATCCTCCCCATGCGGCGGAGAAACAATACTATTCGTTTCTCGCCTCCTTGCACGACACGTGTTGTAAAACAGCGGTGATCACCGCGGGCAACCACGACTCGCCGTCCAAGCTGGAAGCGGCCAAAGATGTTCTCTCCGCCTTGGACGTTCATGTAGTGGCGGAAGCAAACGACGACGGCATCATCGTCCCGTTGGGTAACGAAGCGGTCGTTCTTGCCGTGCCGTTCCTCCGCAGCGCCGACTTTCTTAGCGGAACGGAAGGAGAAACGATCGAGGAGAAAGAACGACAGTTCGGAACGGCGGTGAAAGCGTATTACCGCGAGCTCGCCGACACGGCAAAAAAGGAATACCCCGGACGACTTATCATCGCCATGGGACATTGTTACCTTCGCGGCAGCGCGATTCCAGGGGGAAAAGACGCCTCAGATTTTATGGTGGGCAATCTCGGTGCATTGGGATCGGACATCTTCCCTTCTTCCGTCGCCTATGTGGCGCTCGGACACTTGCATACGCCGCAATCGGTAGGAAACGAGCGAATTCGTTATTGCGGTTCCCCTCTGCCCATCTCCTTCAGCGAAGCGGGAGGACAAAAAGAAGTGGACGTCCTCGAGACGAAAGGAGAAGGTCTTTCCCTGCGTCCCATCCCCGTTCCCCGATTCTGCCATCTGGAAGTAGTCGAGGGAAAGACGGTGGAAGAACTTTGCGCATCCCTCGCGGCACTGGACGAGGAAGAGCCGGTATGGGTGGAGGCGCACTATACGGGAATGGAGCGGGTTCCTTCGCTGGCCGATGCGTTGCGGGAAACGATAAAAGGATCAAATGTCAGTCTGCTAAAGATCACCGACGAGGCGCAAACCAAACGAATCCTTCAGGAGCAAGAACAGGTTCAGGATCTTTCCCTGCTTTCCGCAGAGGATTTGTTCACGCTCAAACTCAACGAACAACACATTCCCGAAGAACAACGCCCTGCGCTCTTTGCGCTGTTCCGGCAAGTCGTCGAGGAAACAAGCCAAGGAGGTGACGATGCGGATCCATAACGTCACTTTCGAGAACATCAATTCACTGTACGGCAGGCATGCCATCGACTTCGATGACAAGAACATCAGAGACTCGGGACTCCTTTTGATCTACGGTGCGATGGGTTCCGGCAAGACCACGATCATGGACGCCGTCACCCTCTGCCTCTACGGAAAGACCCCGAGACTTGAAGAGGAGAAACCCGGCGCCGTTCTGATGAGTCAGGGAACGGGATCGTGTTCCTCGGAGGTGACTTTCAGCTCCGATGGAACGACCTATATCGCCTTCTGGTCGCAAGCGACTGCCAGACGGAGACCGAACGCCACGCTCCAACCGGCGAAAGTGCGTCTGTCCGTCAAAGGCGGAAAAATCCTCGCGGAAAAACTTTCCGACTACTACCGGATGATTGTGGAGATCGCCCATTTGGATTACGGTCAGTTCGTCACTTCCGTAATGCTTCCACAAGGGAAGTTCGCTTCATTCCTTTTGGAGAAAAGTTCAGAGCGCGCCCCAATCCTCGAAGAGATCACCAAGACGAACATCTACAGTGACATCTCCATACGCGTCCAAGCCCACTTCTCCGCGGAGCAACGGGAATTGGAACGCATGCAGGACTCACTCTCCTCTCTGCCGTTACTCAGCGAGCAAAGCCGAGAAGAAAAACAAAAAGAACTGGAAAGTCAATGCAAGGAGTTGGAAGAGGCGAAACAGACAACTGAGAAGCTCGCCCATCAGAAGGAAACATGGGACGCGATAAACAGGAAGCGGAGACAAAAGAAAGAGATCGAGGAAAGGCAAAATTCTCTTACGCGTCACAAACAGGACAATGAAAAGGATTTGTCCAGGCTCGCCAGTTTTCTCGCCGTAAAGTCGTTGTGCAAAACGTATCAAGACCTGACGGATGAGAGAGGCGAGATCCTTGAAGCCAAAACGGATATTGGAGCAAAAAGAACTCTCTTGACGGAGAGACAAAAAGAAGAAGAAACCATATCCGGAAACGAACAGCAGAAGAATCTGCTCGCTTCACAATGGGATGATGAAAAAA
Organism: Sphaerochaetaceae bacterium; assembly: GCA_041670725.1. Taxonomy (GTDB): domain Bacteria; phylum Spirochaetota; class Spirochaetia; order Sphaerochaetales; family Sphaerochaetaceae; genus RUG023. Next base: position 632 of record JBAXYP010000339.1, on the reverse strand, counting down.
AAGAACGGATCACCAAGCTGTCCGCAGCGCGGGAAAAAGACAAGGATATTGCCAAACAGAAACAGTTGCTCAAGCAAAAACAGCAAGATCTTGAAAAGGCGAACCAAAGCTACGCCGATTCTCTTGCAGATCAGGAAGAGACCGACCTTGCATATGCACTCTTGCTGCAGCAAGAAGAAGAAAACAACCAATGGCTGTCTCTTCACAAAGAAGACGAATCGCTTGGCGTGTTTCTCTCCGGACTGAAGGAGCGGATCGCCTTCATCGCATCGGAGGAACAAAAACTGGAAGAGCTTTTCATCAAAAGCGCCAGCCAAGAACAGGAAACAACTACTTACGGCAAGAAACTTGCCGAAGCGGAAACGATAGCCGAACAAAAAGAGAGGGAGCTTCGCGCCATCGTTGACGAACAGAACAATCTTGAACGGGAAAGGCAGGATTTGCTCAAGGGATATACTCTTTCCAAACTGTACGCCACGAAAACCGATCTCGAGAAAGGAAAAGCGGCATACCAGCTTGTCATGTCCATGGAAGAGAGGCGGGAACAACTACAAGAGGGAAAACCCTGCCCGTTGTGCGGCTCCACGACGCATCCATACGCCAGTCATCTTCCCCCGCCGGTGGCAAATGAT
>JBAXYP010000338.1:0-2735 GCA_041670725.1 Sphaerochaetaceae bacterium | reverse complement strand
GCCACAGAACCGTGTGCCCGAGCCGGACGAGATCGGGGCGTGCCTTCCGTATTTGAAGCGGCAAATCGCCTTATTGCAGCCGAAATTGTTGTTGCTTTCCGGTTCGACGGCGGCGCACACCATATTGGAACGGTTTGAGGGTGTGGGGCGTTTGAGAGGGCAGACCTTTGAGTATGAAGGGATACCCGCGGTGGTCACTTATCATCCCGCCGGAGTGCTCCGTAATCCCGAATATCGTCGTCCGGTATGGGAGGACATGAAGCGGATCGCTCACCTTCTTGGGCTTCCCATTTTGGGAAAGTCATAATGTACGCGAGCGTCTTACTTGACAGGCCGTTGAAACGAAGTTTCATCTATGAAATTCCTGAAGGGATGGATGTTGCCGTCGGTATGCGGGTCAGGGTAATGTTCAGCCATCGTGAATTGACCGGCTATGTCTGTGCTCTTTCCGATCGCGCGGACGCAGCGTTCAGAATCCTTCCTGTCAAACGTGTCATCGACAAGGAACCGGTATTTGGGCGGAACGAGATCGATCTTGCCGATTGGATGGGCCGTTTCTACCTGTGCAGCCAAGGTGAGGCGATCAGTTTGATGATTCCCGGCGGCAAGAAAGACAGCGGGATTCCTGCGCTGGACGTGGAGGAGGATCCGCTGACCGATCGCGTTGACGAACTGACTTTCGAACAGAAAGCGGCGATTGCCAAAATTACGTCAGAGACTTATGGAATGTACTATCTTTATGGCGTTACGGGAAGTGGCAAGAGCGAGGTGTTTCTCCGCTCGGCCGAGGCGGTGATCGCTCGGGGACGGCAGGTGATTTACCTGGTGCCGGAAATTACGTTGACCCATCAACTTGCCCGGTTGGTAACCAAACGATTTGGAGGCAGGGTGGCGATTCTGCACAGCGCCCTGACCGAAAGTCAGCGGATGACCCAGTGGAAGCGGATCAAACGGGGTGAGGTGGATCTCGTTATCGGAGCGAGAAGCGCCGTATTCGCACCCGCGGACAAACTGGGCATGATTATTATCGACGAAGAGCATGAGAACAGCTACAAAGCCGATCAGACGCCGCGCTATCACGCGAGGCAAGTGGCGCAGTGGAGATGCCATAACCAGAACGCATTGTTGGTCATGGGATCTGCGACTCCGTCGCTGGAGGCGTGGAAGATGTCGCAGGAAGGGAAACTCACGATGCTTGTGCTTCCCAGACGGGTTGCCGGCGGTACGCTTCCCAGGATCCGCGTGGTTGATATGAAAGGTAGCAAGGACCTGTTCAGCGAAGAGTTGAAAGAGGAGATGCACCGAGTGCTGGATGCGAAAAAACAGGTGGTGTTGTTCCTCAACCGGCGCGGATTCTCTTCGTATTTCCATTGCCGCAGTTGCGGTTACGAGATGCAGTGTCCTCATTGTTCCGTTTCTCTTACCTATCACAAGGAAAAAAACGAAATGGTTTGCCATTACTGCGGTTACCATACCCGTCCGGTTCATGTCTGCCCCAAATGTCGCTCGCTGGATGTCGGTTACAGCGGGTTTGGTACGGAGATGGTCGAAGACGAGGTGAAAACGTTGTTCCCCGCTGCGACCATCGCCCGGCTGGATGCCGACGCTGTGCTGGACAAGAAGGCGATGGGGCCGGTTCTGGAAGATTTTCGGATGGGGAAAACGGACATCCTTTTGGGTACCCAGATGGTGGCCAAGGGATTGAATTTCCCAGGCGTCGAACTGGTTGGGATTGTCATGGCGGACAGCGGAATGAACATCCCCGATTTCCGAAGTCAGGAGCGGACGTTCTCCCTACTTACCCAGGTCTCCGGTCGTGCCGGACGATACAGCGACAAAGGGAGGGTCATCATCCAGACCTACCATCCCGACAATGCGGCCATTGTGGCGGTTCAAGAAGGGGATTTGTACGGTTTCTATGCCGCGGAGATGGAAAACAGGAAGATGACGGGGTTCCCTCCGTACAGCAGACTGGTCAATCTTGTCGTGCGCGGGCATGTCGAGGCCAAGGTCATCAAAGCATGTGACGAACTCGGGACCATCATTGATTCCCTCATTCCGACCATTGTTGCGAAAGGATCGTTGGAGTTGATGTGTAACAGCGAGTGTCCCGTCGAGAAAAAACGGGAATACCACCGACACCATCTGCTTTTGAGGAGCGAGGATGCATCGGCGGTGCAGGTGTTGGCCGCGAGGGCGCTCGCCTCTTACAAGCCTCCGCAGGGTATTTACATTGAGGTGGACATCGACCCTCTGCAGATGCTGTAGGCGCGTGCGTTGACCGCTCTTTTCACTCCTGCTATCATTGATGGTATGTTAGATATTGTTACATTGGGTGACGAGGTGCTGAAAGAGAAATGCACCCCTGTGAAAACGTTTGATAATGGACTTCGCCTGTTGGTTGACGCCATGTTCGAAACGTTGGTCGAGGCGGATGGCGTCGGGTTGGCCGCTCCGCAGGTTGGCGTCTTGAAACGGTTGTTTGTCGTTGAGATCCGTGATGAGGTGAAACAGGCATTCATCAACCCACAGATCATTCAGACATCGGTGGAAACGTGCGTGATGGAGGAAGGATGTCTTTCCATCCCTGGTATCTGGCATGATGTTACGCGGCCGGAAAAAATCACCGTTCAGGCGCAAGGCGTGGACGGGAAACCATTCACCGTAACGGCCGAAGGATTGTACGCGCGTACCATCCAGCACGAATACGACCATTTGGACGGCGTGTTGTTCAT
>JBAXYP010000337.1:0-2740 GCA_041670725.1 Sphaerochaetaceae bacterium | reverse complement strand
TTCCTTGTTCCCCTCTATGCTGAGGACCGGCAAGAGGTTGCGCTTCTCGTCCAGCAGACGCAAGTAGTCTTCGTCGATCATGGTTCCGTTGGTGAAGATCGGGAAGAGAACGGGCGGATACTCTCCCGCAGCTTTCAATACGTCTCTGCGGACAAACGGCTCACCACCGGCCAGCAGAATAAACTCCACTCCAAGCTCCTCAGCCTGCGAGAAGATGTCGCTCCACTGTGCACCCGTCAGCGCCTTTGACGCAGGGTGGGCATCCCCACACCCTTGTACAGCCCTTGCATAGCAACCTTTGCAGTGCAGGTTGCACTGTTCCGTAATGCTGGCGATCAGAAAGGGTGGGATGTGTTCGCCCACTGTTTCCGCTTGCTTTCTCTTTTTCTCCGCTTGTCTGTGATCTATCCCGTGCCGTGCCATAAACAGGCTGGCCTTCGGATTCTTGAACGAAGCCGTTATGATTTCCTGCACAATCTCCCTTGTGCCATTGCGTAAGTATTCTTCCAGTTCGTTTTGCATCATCATGGATTGGGTTCCTCCTGTAAAAGACGCCAATTGCCAGATGCATGCGCATTATAGCTAGTAATTGCTAGCTTGCCAAGAGTGTGTATGAGATGCTGTTTTGTTCGATGACAAACGTTGCTTGAAAAGCAAAATGCAACGTTCATCTGGTAGTTCGCTTTCCTTTTGTGCGGACTTGCGGAATGTTTTTTGAACGCCGTTGTTCCGCATCTTGGGGAAGATCGGGTACGTGGGAATCACGCCGGTCTTCCTTCCTTTTCGCCCGTTTGGAAAACCTATCTTCCGTCATGTTTTCCCATGATTCTTCGCTTTTTTCCTGAAAGGATAATAAACAACATGTTGTGTAAAACAAGTCCGCAGGTGTGCGCAAAAACCATTGCACACTTTGGACGTTGTTGACCGTTATGGCTTGAAACGACCGGTAAAAACCGCTATAACTGTCAAAGTACTCAGTATTTTAGGTGCCTGTAGCTCAGCTGGATAGAGCACCTGCCTTCTAAGCAGGGTGTCGAAGGTTCGAGCCCCTCCAGGCATAACCGAGGCCATTCCGAATGCCGGGATGGCCTTTTCTTTATTGTACCGTGGAGATTCCGCTCTGGCTGAGGACCATTTTCCGGTAGACGCCATCGGTTGCCATCAGGGAAACATGATCGCCTTCCTGGACGATTCTGCCGTCGTCGATTACAAAAATCCTGTCCGCATCTCTGATGGTGGAAAGACGGTGTGCTATGAGAAACGTGGTTCTGTGTTCCATCAGGCCGATCATCGCGTGCTGGATTTCTTTTTCCGTCTTTGTGTCGACCGAACTGGTCGCCTCATCGAGGATCAGGATAGGGGCGGGGCGTAGTGCAGCGCGGGCGATTGCCAATTGTTGGCGTTGTCCCTCGCTGAGCCGATCCGCGTTGCCGTAGATGTGCGTGTCATATCCATCGGGGAGCATCTCAATGAATGCGTCGGCGTGAGCGAGGCGGGCGGCGGCTTTGACTTGTTCGAATGAGGCTTTTGGAACGGCGTAACGGATGTTTTCGGCGATTGTTCCCGTAAACAGGCAGGTATCCTGCAAGACGACGGAAAGATTGTCGTGCAGGTCTTCCCTCCGGTACGAACGGACATCGTGTCCGTCGATTTTGACGGAACCTGAACTGCAGTCGTAGAAACGTGAGAGAAGATTCACGATGGTCGTTTTCCCCGATCCCGTTTCGCCGACGAGGGCGATGTGGGATCCCGCATCGACATGGAACGAAATATTCTTGATGATCCGTCTGTTTCCGTCATAGGAGAAAGAGACATTCTGGAACGACACGTCTCCGCGTGGAAATGGTCCGCAAATGGCATCTTTTCCGTCTTTTTCTTCTTCTTTTGCATCCATCACCTCAAAGATGCGTTCTGCGCCGGCGAGAGCGGATTGGATGTTGTTGAACAAGCCGGCGACTTGATTGAGAGGGGATGCGAAATGTTTGGCATAACTGAGAAACGACACAACAACGCCTATGGAGACCATTCCCTTGGTGCAAAGGACTCCCCCGACGATGGCGATGACGGAAAAGGTCAGGTTGTTGATGACGTTCATCATCGGCATCATGAATCCCGAATGGATCTGGGCTTTCGTCCCGTATTCCTTGAGCCGGGCGTTCTCCACGTCGAATCGTGCGAGTACATCGCGTTCCTTGCCGAATGCCTTGACCATCTTCAATTGCTGCACATGTTCTTCGATGAGCCCGTCGATCGCCCCGAGCGAGCGTTGCTGCCCAAGGAAGTTTGTCCTGCTTCTCGTGGCGATCATGTGGGTAAGGAACCAGACCAACGGGATGCAACCAAGAATGCAGATAGTCATCGTCAAGTTGAGATAGATCATGACGAAGAGCGAGAAGACGAGGGTAAGGATGCTTGCGGACAGTTGCGTCGCCGATTGCGCGATGGTCAGACTGATGGTATCCACGTCGCTGGTAATCCTGCTCATCGTATCCCCCCGACTGTGGGTATCGTAGAAGGAAAGGGAAAGCCGTTGCATTTTCGCGAAAAACCGCGCGCGTATCCTATGGACCAGATTCTGCGAGATTTTCAGTACGATGATGCCGCCCGAAGACGAACAGGTCCAATTGACGAGATACAGGAAAAACAATGCGGTGAGCAATATGCCCAATCGGGAAAAGTCCACTTGCCTCGTCGTCATGGAAAACAGGTCGAATGTCTTGCCGATGACAAGCGGGGCAGC
>JBAXYP010000336.1:0-2746 GCA_041670725.1 Sphaerochaetaceae bacterium | reverse complement strand
CGCCGTACTGGGGATACGGTTTTCCACGGGAACCATGATCCTATCCACCATCCCGTACGCCGCAATCAACGTTCAGATCCTTCTCAACCCGGTTTTCCACTGGGTGTTCTCCATCGACGCATCGGGATTTTACTTTCGCCAGAACGGAGTTTTTCTGGTGTATGCCTGCGCAACCTTCTATATGTTCACCGCCATGCTTTTTCTCATCAGAAATTCTTCACGAGTATCCACCGGCAGATTCTATGCACTGCTTGCATTCATAATCATATCTTTTACCGGGGTTGTCATTCAGGGTTTCTTCCCCTCCATGCTGGTGGAGAATTATTGCGTGGATCTCTGCCTGTTGTTCCTGTACCTCTCGATGTATCGGCCGGAAGACATCACCGACGAAGAGACCGGGCTTCTCAACATGCGGGCGTTTTCCATGTTAGTCGCCTCGTTTTTTCCAAAGAAGAAACATTTCCATTTGGTTTTCATCCATATCGTCGAATCCGAATACATCCTTGACGTACTGGGCGAAGAATTGGTATCGGAACTCCGTACTTCGATATCGTCGTTTTTAACCAAGCATTTCAGGTATCCATATGTGTTTCACTTGGACGATGGGCAATTTTGCCTTTTGTATGAGGATAAAAAGGAAATGGACAAGGAAGAACCTCTGCTCTCCATCACCAGACGGTTCGACCGGAGTTGGAAGACTTCAGGAGAACAGATCAAACTCACGCCGCGGATCACGGTGGTCACCTGCCCCGACCAAGCCTCTCGCCTGGATGAGATCCAGGATATTTTTGCTGCAACTTGTCATTCCCACACACAGAAGAATACGGTGCAAGTCGAAGAACTCAACGTAGAGGCACAGCATCGGATACGGTTGATTGACGGGATCAGCAGGAATTGCGTGGAGGAGGGAAAGCTGGAAGTCGCGTACCAACCGGTATGGGATGTGCATCGCAATTCGTTTCCGTATGCGGAAGCGCTCGTACGGCTCACCGATACCACGCTCGGACGGATCTCGCCGGAGGAACTGGTGTCCATCGCGGAACGAAACGGTTCAATCTCCAAAATCGACACATTCGTTCTGGAACAAGTCTGTAAATTTCTCGAGGAATGCCATCCAAAGGTCGAAGGCATCAACGTGAATCTCTCCATGGTGGAATGCGTCCAGAACACGTTGGTCGAACGGATCACCCAAACGGTGCGCCAATGGGGCATCCTTCCCTCGCAGATTCATTTTGAAGTTACGGAAACCGTTGCGAACCGATTCCCCAACATTGCGAAAAAGAATATTTTCGCACTAATCGACCAGGGTTTTCTCTTCTGCCTTGACGACTTCGGTCAGGGCTATTCCAATTTTGATCGTCTCATCACCCTGCCGTTCGGCATCATTAAACTGGACAAGCAGTTCATTTCCGGGGACAAGCACATGATGATATTGATGGCTTCCATGATGAACATGATCAAGCAAATGGGGAAAAAAATCCTTGTCGAGGGGGTGGAGACGGAAGAACAGGCGAACGCCGTCATCTCCATGGGCGCCGACTATATCCAAGGCTATCTCTACGCAAAGCCTCTCACCCGAGAGGAATACCTTCTTTTTCTTTCCACGTCCAGATGACTCGTCACTTTCGGATAGCTTTGATGAAGGGTCCGAAGCGGCTTCCCATACGAGCCGGAAACGGAACAATGCGGAGCCTTCCGGTCCTGTCCATCGTGGTCTTCATAAAGGGGGTCACGGTCATCCAGATGCATTGACATGGCGAATGATAATTCCATATACTTGCCGTGCAAATATATAGGAGGGCCCCTTGGCCAAAGAAGAAGCAATTGAAGTGGAGGGAATCGTCAAAGAGGCGCTTCCCAACACAATGTTCCGTGTGGAACTCCAGAACAATCACATGATTCTTGCCTTTTTGTCAGGCAAGATGCGTAAGCATTACATTCGTATCGTCCCGGGAGACAAAGTGAGAATCGAGTTGTCCCCATACGATCTCACCAAGGGACGCATTACGTTCAGGGAACGATAACACAAGTATCCGACAGTTCGAAACGGCGAGACGGATGTCCTCGCCGTTTTGGTGTGCCGTGGTTTTCTCCCTGTCATATATCCAGCACATCGCCCCCGTGGAGATATTGGATACGGTCCCCCATCAAACTCTTAAGAAAATCATAGTTCTCCATCCCGGTACAATGGCATGTATAGTACCGCGAACCGGTTTTCAGGAGGGAATCCGCCAGACGTGCGAGTTCTTCGGGATCCCAAGCGGAACCTCGCAGATGGAACCCGCCGACGACGGCGTCAGGATATCGTCCCCATTGCCTGTAAAACGATCGTACGATATTTATGATCCCCCGATGGGAGCATCCGCTGATCATGACGGCCTTCCCCTTCTCCTCTACAGCAAGGTATTGTTCATGGCGGAATGTATCTTCCACGAAAACATTCCCGTCCTTTCTGAACAGATTCCTGTTTCCCTGCGGTATGGGATCCATCTGCTCGATTCTGGAAAACAAAGACAAACCTCCGCCCATCGGAGTGAATGCCGAAGTGAAGAGCAATCTGTTTTCATGCAACAACGTCTCATTCACTCCAATAAAGTGGAACAATCCGTCATCATGCTTTGAATAATATGCACGGAACGCTTCACGACGGACGTACAACGGTGCTCGGGAATTCAAACGGAAAAATGTTTCCAAACCCCCTCCATGGTCATAATGTCCATGGGACAGAACGGCGACGGTGACACGG
>JBAXYP010000335.1:0-2765 GCA_041670725.1 Sphaerochaetaceae bacterium | reverse complement strand
CCCAAGGAAAACAGGATGGACAACGCACTTACCGTAATGATTCCCTTGCCCACCTGGGCGAAGTCGGCATCTCCGTCCTCGTACCGTTGTGACGGGGAACCTCCCACGATCAACATGTCGGACGAAAGGAATCCTTGGCCACCGTTGTATCGCACATCCCCTTCTTTGTCCACGCTTTTTTTCACCTCGTCGTTATAATCGAGAAACGACAGACCCGAGGCATGCCACTTGCCGGTGGCGTTTGCGGGCACATTGATACTGATGAAACAATTGTCCGAACAAAGAGGGAGAAACGTCAGAAGATGATCGGCGAGAAAAGTCGCGGACAACCGAAACGGGAACGGCATATCGTCCTGCCGCTGGCAGGAGACGGCAAACGACGGAATACCCATCAATGCGCCTTCGCTGGCGGCTCCGATGGTCCCCGAGTACAATGTGTCGGTAGAGATGTTAAAGCCATGGTTTACGCCGGAAACGATCACATCCGGAACAGAAGGGAACACCCCGCTTTTCAAGGAATACAGTACGCAGTCCGCAGGATACCCGCTACAATGGAAATGGTTCCGCCCATAGGAAGTCATCTTCACGCCGCCGTGGACCGTCATGGAATGGCTGCAGGCGCTACGTTCACTCGTAGGGGCGCAAACCCACACTTCGTGGCCGCGGAGAGAAAGGACCTCTTCGAGTACATGGATGCCCTCGGCTTTATAGCCGTCGTCATTAACCAGAAGAATCTTCATCTATACGATCGGAGACACGATTCTGGCACCATCCTGGCTCTGATATACATGCCACTTGGGATGGAATCCGAAAATGTGCTCGTATTCCTCCATGCGACCAATATACTGTGGCACGGCGTCTTTGCTCAAGAGAAGCAAAATATTACCGGCAAGTCCGTTGGATACCTGGACCGCGCCGAGGCACCCCTGCGTTTCGCCGGCGCGTTTGATCAACCAATCGACCTCCGGACAGGTAATCTCCATCAGATCGCGGAATCCGTTCTGTATCCGTCCCATCACCTTTCCCAATCCAGGAGCGTCTTTTTTCGTTATCAAGGCAGTCGCATCCTGAACCAAATGGGATTCCATCAATACATAGGTGCAGATGTGGCGCATCGACTCGGGAAGGGAAACGGCGCGTGCATGCAAATCCCCTTCGGGGAAATCGCGAATGGGACCATTCGGCTTGAGTTTCTTGAGCGTTTCGAACGCTTCTTTGGTATCCTCGCGCTTGCTCTTCATTTCCTCCCGCATGGCCGCAGGGGAAATCTTACTGTCCACTATGATGGCGACGTACTCGCCATCGGGATCGCTGAACGGAAACGGGACGCAGGTCGATTTGACCAAGGAAAGGTCGTAAAAAAGCAGATTGTCTTTTCTGCAGTTCAGCATCGCGAGGAGATCGGTGATCCTGCAGGATTTGTCGTTGAACGATATGGTGGACTGGTATGCGATCCTGATGACCGTCTGGTTCTCCAACTTCATGCCATACAACCTGTCCAGAACCATGCAAGTCCCCAGGGAAACGGCTGAGCTTACGGACATCGTGTCGCCAAGCAACAGATCCCCCTCGACCGTAAAGTTCATCCCGCGGAAACTATGGCCATCGGCGATGAGCATGTACATCACACCCTTGATGAAATTCGCCCATCGGTCTTCTTTCCTGTATTTGATCGACGGGAGGGTGAACCGCTTGCGGTCGTTCAATGTCGCGTTATACATTCGCACCGCATCGTCATCCCGTACGCTCACGGCGATCCTGAGCGTCGTAAAGGCGGTCCCGACCAATGAGAAACCGCCGCAAAGATCCGAAAAGCTACCAAACAGCGTGCATATTCCAGGTACCTCACACACAACTTGAGGTTTTTCCCCGAACTCCTTCATATGTGCTTCATAAATCTTATCCATCAACCGCCATCTACTACCGAAGCTTTGCCATTTATTTTATGGCACAAGTCCCCACATTGCAACAAAAAGTTATGAGGTCGTTGCACTCATATCCAATAATCGAGTTTTTTCGCACTGCTTTAAAGTACCCAACAACTGCATATATTACTTATAATTGAAACAATTTATACGAAAGAGTCTCGCCAAATTATATCTTTTTCATGTGCATTGGATTCGCTGAAAAGAGTTTACGGCCAAAGGACTTTACAAAAAAACCACCCTGCGTTGTTGCAAGGTGGTCTTTCCACAACATAAAGATCATTTCATCTTCTTGTCCAAACCGTAGCGCTTGTTGAACCGCTCGATACGTCCCGCAGTATCAACAACCTTCTGCTCACCGGTATAGAACGGATGGCAAGCGGAACAGATTTCAACCTGCAAGTCTTTTGCGGTGGTCTTGGTCTTGATCACATTGCCGCATGAGCAATGGATTTCACGAAGCTGGTAATCGGGATGAATGCCTTTCTTCATAATGAGTCCTCCAGATCTATGATATTCCGCTGAATGATACAGCAGATAAAGTTCTCGCCGTCTCCGTCCCTCAATACGCGGGTGTGCTGGTCTGCACATCGGTATTTATCGAACGTAAGAACGCCTCATTATCCTTAGTCTTCTTTATTTTGTCAATGAGGAACGGAGTGAGATCCTGCTCGTCCATATCCCCGACTGCGTTGCGACAGAGCCAAATCCGGGCCGCCTCATCGGCGGGAAGCAACAAGTCATCACGGCGGGTACCACTCCTCTTGATATTGATCGCAGGGAAGATACGCCGATCCGCGAGTTTGCGGTCAAGAATGATTTCATTGTTGCCCGTGCCCT
>JBAXYP010000334.1:0-2765 GCA_041670725.1 Sphaerochaetaceae bacterium | reverse complement strand
GCGAAAGCGATCTGCGTTTTCCCCGTCCTTTCCTTTGAAACGCATCCGATCGGAATCTCCCTTACCATTTTTTCCGGGATGTCAGAGGGCTTTCTGTCCCATTTTGAAAGACAGTTGCCGTTATTGTACCTGGTTTTGACGACTATCGACAATTTTGGTTGACAGTATGGAAAAGCATGCCTACAAGTAGAATCATCCATATCGTTAACGTACACGATTCTGGAGAAGGCACGAAGGATTGTGCCAAGAAGGAGGACGAAATGAAAAGGTTGATCACTGTAGCACTTGTGATCGCGCTGGTGATGGGTACCGCTTTCGCACAGGGAAATGCGGAGACGACGCAGGGCAAGGGGGTGAAGCTCATCAAAGTGGGCATCATCAATAATGATCCGAACGAGTCCGGATATCGCACGGCGAACGACCGAGACCTGAGGGAGACCTTCACTCAGGCGAACGGGTATGACGCTTCCTTTGCGTACAGTCTGAGGAATGACGAGCAGATCGCCGCTGCCCAGAAGTTCATCCAGGATGAGGTGGATTATCTTCTTATTTCCGCCGCGGGTACCGCGGGCTGGGATTCCGTTCTGAAGGATGCGCAGACGGCCGGCATCAAAGTGATTCTCTTCGACCGCACCATCGACGCCGATTCGAGCCTCTATGAGGCATCCATCGTCTCCGACATGAAGCAGGAAGGGAAGACCGCCGTCGATTGGCTCGCCTCGCAGGGATTGCAGGGGTATAACATCATTCACATTCAGGGCGTGATGGGTTCCGCAGCCCAGATCGGACGAACCGGCGCCTTGAACGACAGGGTCGCCTCAGACAGCAAGTGGCACATCGTCACCCAGCAGACGGCCGAGTGGAACGCAGAGACGGCGCAACAGATCACCCAGGCGGTCATTGACTCCGGGAAGAAGTTCAACGTCATCTATGCGGAAAACGATGACATGGCCAAAGGCGCGGTCGCCGCTTTGGACAAAGCGAACATCTCTCATGGTGTCGGTAAGGACGTCATCGTGATGGGGTACGACTGCAACAAGTGGGCTTTGCAAGAACTCCTTGCCAAGAAGTGGAATTATGATGGACAGTGCAATCCGTTCCAAGCTTCGTACATCGACTCCATCATCAAGGATCTCGAACAGGGCAAAAAGCCTGCGCAAAAAGTCGTCATCATGAAGGAAAAAGGCTTCGACGCCAAGGCCATCACCCAGGCCGATGTCGACAAGTACGGCATTTGAACATGAGAGAGCGGGTGTGAGTGCACGGTGCCTGACCGGCTCTGCCGACCGGCACCGTGCTTTTTATCCGGAACAAGGAAAGGGTTGCTGTGATGCAGGATGATTCGCTGTTGGAGATGCGCGGGATCTGCAAGGATTTCCCCGGGGTTCATGCGCTCCAGAACGTGGACTTTACATTGAAGGAGGGGGAGATCCATGCGCTGATGGGGGAGAACGGCGCGGGAAAATCCACGCTGATCAAAGTGCTCACCGGAGTCTATGCCAAGGACAAGGGGGATATCTTCCTGAAAGGGGTGGAGGGCGCGGCGCAGATCCGCTTTCCCCAGGATGCACAGAAGCTGGGTATCAGCACGGTGTACCAGGAGATTTCGCTTTGCCCGAATCTCACTGTGGCGGAAAACATGTACATCTGCAGGGGAAAGGGGAGGATCACCCACTGGAAGCAAATGTACGAACAGGCGAAGAGGCAGCTTGACGCCCTCAGCATTCCGGCAAAGCCCAGCCAGCAACTCGGCACATGTTCCATCGCGGTACAGCAGATGGTTGCCATCGCGCGGGCGGTGGATATGGAATGCAAAGTTCTGATTCTCGACGAACCGACTTCCTCGCTCGACGAGAAGGAGGTCTCCAAACTCTTCGCCTTGATGCGCAATCTCAAGGCGAAGGGAGTGGGTATCATCTTCGTCACCCACTTTCTCGAGCAGGTCTATGAGGTTTCCGACCGGATAACCGTTCTCAGGGACGGCAAGCTTGTCGGGGAGTTCCTTGTGGCCGAGTTGCCACGGGTCCAGCTCGTTTCGAAGATGCTTGGGAAAACGCTCGACGACCTCTCCGAAATGAAGAGCGGTGGCGCTTTTGAAACATCCCATGCAGGGGAGATCCCGGTTTACGAGGCGAAACAACTGGAGAGCGTCGCAGTTGCCAAACCGTTCGATTTTCATATCTACAAGGGAGAGGTGAACGGGTTTACCGGGCTTCTCGGTTCCGGGAGGAGCGAATGCGTCCGGGCGATCTATGGTGCGGATCGGGTGCTCGGGGGCACGGTGAAGGTCAACGGGAGAAAAGTGAAGATCACCAAACCGATCGACGCGATGAGAGCCGGCATCAGTTATCTTCCGGAAGATCGGAAGAACGACGGGATTATCGGAGACCTGTCCGTCAGGGAAAACATTATCCTTGCGCTTCAGGTATTGAAGGGATTCGGTCATCCCATCAGGTACGCCCAGGCGGAACAGCTTGCCGATAAGTACATCAAATTGCTTGAGATAAAGACGGCTTCCCAGGACACACCGGTGAAGGCGCTCTCCGGCGGCAATCAACAGAAGGTGATCCTTTCCCGTTGGCTCCTGGCAAATCCGGACTACCTGATTCTCGACGAGCCGACCCGGGGCATTGACATCGGAACGAAGGTGGAGATCCAGAAACTCGTCAGGAAATTGGCCGAGGAGGGGGGAAAGAGCGTCACGTTCATCTCATCGGAAATCGACGAGATGCTTCGTACCTGTACCCGTCTGATCGTAATGCGGG
>JBAXYP010000333.1:0-2768 GCA_041670725.1 Sphaerochaetaceae bacterium | reverse complement strand
TTCAAAACCATTTTTATTCTGCCACCGGAGGAAGGGGGAGTTGCGATGGAAAACCTCATAGATGACCAACTTGATGGATTCACCCTCACGCCGACGGAAGCGAAACATTTTACCTGCGCATATTGCGCAGCGGTATTCGGATTCATTCAGCTGGAGAATCAAGGATACTTTGTGGGATCTGCAACAGACGCCAGCTTCATCGCAATGGTCGCACTTCTCGTCGCTTCTCTCAATCAAGCGAAGAAAATCAATTGAACAAGACCGGCCGCCGTGAATAAGGAAGCCGGTCCATTTTCGAAAGATTTCCTGAAAAGCTTATTTTATCGAAAAAGTTACGGGTTGACTCCACGAAGCCCCCTCACTATCGGTCACCTTGATGGTTGCATCGATTTTTGTCCCCGACTCTCCACTGAGCAACACCAGAAACTGTCCTTGGCGTTTTTCCTGAGGCCTGATATACCGTGATGAAAGATTTTCCGAAAGCACTCTCAAACTTTGATTGTCACTTTCCAAACTGACCACAACATCGCCAAGCGACTCGTTCCCCTGATTGGTTAATGTGAACAAAACCGGTATCTGCTCTCCTGCCGGGACCGTCAGGTCTTTGTAGTATTTGGTGGAAATGGAATCAAAACGAAGCGATTTCCAATATGCGCTGTAGGAAGCACTGTTCACGCCATCAGCAAGCTGTACCGTATCAGATGTCACTTTGTCTCCGGTAAGGTTATTGTACCATCCATCAAAGAGATAACTGGTATCGAGAGCAACAGGGACAGGTACTTTTGCGCTGGATCCCCGCGTAAGTTGTTCAAGCTTTGTTACAGGATCCGAAAATTTTATGCCATTCTGAAAAATCGCATACAGTTTTTGATCGGTGTACGGCATAGAAATGTCGTCCCCTGCTTTGTACTTCACCTCGTCAGGAGTAATCCCCCATCCGATAAAAATTCCATTGCCTCCTTCGAGATCAACAGTAGGAAGTGTTACCTTTTCACCAGGTTTAACCGATATCTCCTGACTGTAAGCAAATTGGCTATTTTCTCCCCTGTTTGATAAAGAAAGTGACAAAACCGGTCGATATGAACTACTGTTCTGATAGAGCCAGTCAGCCCATTGAGCTTTTTCATCGCCCGTAGCATTCATCATCCGAAAGATGAAGGCTTCCGACTGGTCCTTGGTAAGGCGGGGATCAGGCAAGTCGCTAATTTCCTGTAACGTGGAATAGTACTTTGTTGCATTATTCTGGGTATACGCCTTCAGCAATTGTTTCCTCAATTCTTGATATTCGGAAACATATTCGTTTTGCATTTCCTCATAAGTTTTCTGCACTTCAGAGAAACTAGCCGTCGTCAAATCAAGTGACTGAAACGCTTGGTATCTCTTTCCGTTGGAAGATGCGGCGTAAAGGCCACAAGATATAAATGCCACTACAAGCAAAAACATCAAAAAACGGAAACCACGGGATCGTTTCATAGTCTTTTGCACCTCTCATAAAAAATATACTTCGATTTCCGAAGAAGTTAAGCGCATTCCCCTATTCTTAACATTTCTTCACAAAAAAAACTTGCAAACTTTTTCACGTGGGTTGGCAATTCGAAAAACACATTCTACTCTACAGAAAAGGAGAACTTCATATGAAAGAAATTGATTTACCGTGTGTTATCAAACGAGCAAGAGAACGCATGGGTTTAACTCGCATAGAATTATCACGAACCATTGGCCTATCCGACTCTATGGTAAGTAAATATGAAGCAGGTTACGCCTCGCCTACTCAGAAGAACCTCATCAAAATCTGTGCCGTTCTTGGATTAAAGTATCCTATTGCATGCAAAAACGGAGAACCTGAATACAGAATTGCAAGAAACAACTTGCCATTTTCAAATCCGTTGTATTCGCCTAAGTTATTGTAATTCTAGTCTCGGTCACGTCACTCAATGTTTGAGTCATCGATAGAGTAGATTACTGAATGTTTCCGTATACCGTTGCATCATTCAGTTGCCTCCGTTCCTGTATCGACTCAGAATCGAGATAAGCCCTGCCAGCCGCCTTGTCATTTTTGCATCTCATGAGACAAGCCCCAAGGAAGAGACAATACAGGGGAACACCCCACCACGGTTTCTCCTGCGTATCTTAGCATTCAGGTGCTTTTGTGTCGTTGCGAAGCCTAATCTTCCAGAAGTCCAGTCAAGCAAGTTGTAGAATCTGAGAGTCCCCATGAGGCATTTCTTCGCGCTTCATTTATCGTCTCTTATGATCTCCACCCCCGAAAAGAAGGATGAATACAATGGTTCTCGTTTCTGAAGGAAAAATTGAGGTCCTTCTTCGAATAGAAACCACGGCCGAGCCACAGTTTCGCTGTCGTTTCTTCTCTCCTATACCTCACACGATGTGGAACCTGCAAGTTACCTCTGGTTCATCGACAACTACAGTTCTTGGGACAAGACTCAGGACATGCCTGGCATACTAAAAAAGCCCCCGGCGAAAAACCGAGGGCTTTGATTCATCATTACAGAAACTAGTTAAGAAGCGTGATCCCATCGATGTCGATGGCAAAGTACGGGGCACTCATGAACACGGATTCATGGAACGCTCCGTCATACACGGCTTCCTTGGCATCTGGCACCCAGTCTCCGTTGGTGTCGAGTGCGAACGCATGGTCAAGTTTTTTGCCTCCGACGGTGAAAGTATTGGTGTCGAAGACCTGAATCTTTCCGGCCTTGATGTCGGCGATCGCCTTCTCCATCGCTTCCTTCGTTCCCGCGGCCGCA
>JBAXYP010000332.1:0-2771 GCA_041670725.1 Sphaerochaetaceae bacterium | reverse complement strand
TTCCTGCACGGATTGTCCTTTACCAGTTCGAGGCGCACCGCCTCGTCCATGATCTCCGACAGGCAGGACAGCACCTTGTTCTTCGAGTCGTCGGAAAGCTCCTCGCCCCTCTTCCCGTTCTTCTTGGGAAGGGACACGAACCAGTCGTCGATCTCGTACGGCTTGATGTCGGTGATGAGTTCCCCCCCGAACTTGGGGAGGATGTAGTTCCTGAGCCGCCCGTTCATGCTTGTGTAGTACGATTCGGAGAGGTGCCGGTTCTTCCTCGTGCAGAGCGCCCGGTACGAGTAGCTGTCCGTGCGCGTGAAGAAGTCCCTCGCGAACTCCTCCAGTGTGGGCGTACCGGCGAATTTCCTGCGGAGCTGCCTTTCCGCCCACTTTGTCGCGTCCTCTTTTGTGAAATACCCGGAAGAGACCCATCTTCCGGTACCGTCAAACATCACTTGTATACGCCTTCCATTCCGGCAAGTGATTCTGAACTCCCTGTTCATGTATATGCAAATTGTAAGTTTTATGGGGTATTTTGTAAACCCGAAAAAGGGTGGGATGCACGATTTTTAGTAAAAAAAGCACAAACAACCCCTTTCCCCATAAGGAATAGGGGGTCATTTTTCTTGCCGCCTCCCAGAATCGAACTGGGGACACAAGGATTTTCAGTCCTTTGCTCTACCAACTGAGCTAAAGCGGCATACGCGTGAAGAGAATACCAAATTATCGAATCTGTGTAAACCCATTTTATGGCAACTTCTTTCTCAAATTGTGATCTTGAACACTACTTTCTTGATGACCGATGGTTTTTCGTCAACAAGACACGGACTATGTGGTTCGCCCGGAAAAAAGATAACGAAGGTGCCGACAATCGCATGAAGCATGGTGGCTGTCGTTCCTGCAATGAATTCGGCATCGATCATCTCGTTGTACGGAGAGATGACTGTTACGGGACTCGCCCATGCACAGTCCATCGCTTCCTTGCCGGAAAGAAGGATTTGGACGTCGCATTCCTTGTGATGGACTTCCCATTTCTCCGCCTTGAGAAGTTTCGTCGTGTATGACGAGATTATGTAATGGACCAGAGGGTTGTCCGTCGCATACGTGCCAGGACGACTATCGTCCAGCGTTCCGCTTTGGATGATTTTGATGACTGAGGAAAGGGCAGGCAGAACCGTTGTGTACCTTCCCATCTGTTCTGTACGGTCGATAATCATGATACTTCTCCTTCAGGATACTATAGTGAACGTTTTCCAGTCCTTGCACGGTTTCTTGGTGAATTCGGGAATCGTCGCCTGAAGGTTGCGTATCAACGTTTTCGTATCGTCCTCTTGGATTGTGGCAAGAAGCTTCTCAAATGACGTTTGTCGGAGTGTCCCCGTGACCTTCGCCTTAAAGATACGTGAGTTGCTTGTTGGTAATGTGTTGTCCTTGTTGGCGAGAAGTTCCTCGTAAAGTTTTTCTCCCGGGCGCAATCCGGTGATAATGATCTTGTTTTTCTCTTTGTCCCCATAGATGTCGATAAGTTTCTGTGCAAAGTCATAGATCTTTACCGGTTCTCCCATGTCCAGGACCATGACTTCTCCACCTTTGCCCATCGCGCCCGCACGGAATACAAGGCCGACCGCCTCGGGGATCGCCATGAAATACCGGATGATGTTCTTATCCGTTACCGTGATGGGCACCCCTGCCTTGATCTGTTCGAAAAACAAGGGAAGCATCGATCCCCGGCTTCCAAGCACATTGCCAAAGCGGACGCATACTATCGGAGTCTCATCGCTGGTCAGCATTGCCGCTTCCATTTCCACGACACGTTTGGTCGCTCCCATTATATTGGTGGGGTTTACCGCTTTGTCGGTTGAGATGACAATGACCTTCTCTGCATGGGCTTCCTTCGCCGCAACAAGGACATTGTAGGAGCCGGGAATGTTGGTCCTGATAGCTTCCTCCGGATACATTTCCATCATGGGAACATGTTTGTATGCCGCAGCGTGGAACACAATCTGTGGTTTGAAAGTCTCAAATACTTCGTCGATTTTCTCCTTGTTCTTGATATCGCAACAGACAGGAAAGATTTCTGGAGAGAACTCCTGCTGGTAATCGTGGAGTTCCAGAGAGAGATTGTGCAATTCCGTCTCGTCGATGTCCAACAGAAGCAGCTGGCTGGGATGGAATGATTTCAGTTGACGGCATATCTCGCTTCCGATGGAGCCGCCGGCTCCGGTGACAAGCACGCGTTTTCCCTGTACCATCTCGAAGATCGGCTTTCGATCGATGTCGATCAACGGCCGTCCGAGAAGATCGGGATAGTCCAGAGAACGAAGATCCATCTCCGTCTTGTGGTTGCTGTTCTGGAGTTCGAACATCGACGGCGCAATCTTAACGTCCACCTTGTATTGCTTGGAGGAAAGTGCGAGCTTCTGCATTTTTGTCGCAGAGATTCCGGTGGAGATGGCGACGATCAACATATCGGGCTGACGGGAAGCGTAGATCGTATCAATGTCGTCGATCGTCCCCAACACCTTGCGCCCCAGGATGATCCGCTTGTGGTATTTCGGGTCGTCGTCGACCAACCCGATGATCTCGTACGGTGACTTCCCCTCGTCCTCATGGCGGAGGAAGGCTTTCCCGCATTCCCCCACGCCATACACGATGACCCTGGCGCTGTCCCCCGGTTTCCTCTTCAGCCGTACTTCATAGACAAGCCGGTAAAACACCCGGTATCCGACGAATCCCAGATAATTCCACATGGCGAGGTTCGCGGCAAGCCGGGAGGGGAGGGC
>JBAXYP010000331.1:0-2772 GCA_041670725.1 Sphaerochaetaceae bacterium | reverse complement strand
GTCGGCTATCCCGTGGCGTGCCAGGCCGTTGACAAGGTGGCCTCCTTTGTTCTGAAGGCCGTCCTCATTATTTCCGATGTTCTCAACCCCCGGCTTATGGTGTTCGGCGGACCCGTCGGAGATTGCCACAGGCTCGTCAGTTCCCTCGCGCGCGGCATTGCGGAAAACAAGGTGAAGAATCCATACATGAATCTGAACGTCAGGCGTTGCAGCATCAAGCGGTATGGATCTGCCCGCGGCGCGGCGAGCCTCGTCATAGAGAAAAAGCTTCAGCTTCTGAGAGACGGACGATGATTTGGACCGAGAGAAACGTCATTTCCTGATTTTGTAAAATTGATTAACAAAATGCTTGCGCTTTCCTTTCTCCGGTCGTATACTTCCTCCGTAAAAAGGAGATCACATGAAAAAGACAATTGCTTGCATTATTGCGGCGGCATTCCTGTCGTGTGGGATTTTTGCGAACGGGACGGCTGAGAAAGCCGCTGAAGGAAAGGTGTACCAACTGAGGACGTCCACGAACCTCGCCGCGACGGGGACCGTCGGGAAAGGACTGTCGAAATTCGTGGAACTGGTGAATCAGAAAAGCGGGGGAAGAATCAACGCCGTCGCCAACTATGGCGCGGAACTCGGAAGTCAGTCCGAACAAGTCGAGATGTGCCGTACCGGTTCCCTGGAAATGGTCGTCGCCGCCCCCGGAACGGGACCGGGAACATGGGTCCCCCAGCTGATGATGTTCGAATTCCCCTATCTGTTCAAGGACAACAACCACTACCGGAGGGTTCTCAAAGGAATGGAGAATGAGGTGACGAGGCTGGTGAAACCGTACGGCTTCGTTGCGATGGGAGGACAATCGCAAGGTTCTCGGGACATGCTTACCCGCAAACCGGTGGAGAAAATCGAAGATCTGAAGAACATGAAGATGCGGGGTCCGAACGCCATCTACATCAGCATGTTCAAATGTTTGGGAGCGTCGGGGACGACCATGGACTGGAACGAAATCTACACGGCGTTGCAGACGGGTGTCATCGACGGGATGGAGGCGTCTCCGTCGATGATCAACTCCATGAAGTTCCAGGATGTCGCAAAGAACCTGACCATTACCGACCATATTATTGCGTGCGTATACTACTTCTTCAACGAGAAATGGTTTGACGCCCTCCCTGCGGATCTGCAGGCGGTCGTCAAGGACTGCGTCAGCGAGGCTGTCGCCTATCAGGCGAAGATCGACGATGAGGATCAGGAAAACTCCCTCAAACAGATGAAGGAACAAGGGGTCGCCGTCCATGAGCTCTCCGACAAAAACAAGTGGATTGAGGCATGCAAACCGATGATCGAGGAGTACCGTCTCAAAGGCGCTGACTGGGACGACTTCATCAACAAAATTACCGCGATCAACTGAAAAGGCATTGTTCTGCCTTCCCCTGTTCCGGGGGAAGGCTTTTGTCTGCCAAATCTTTGTTCAAGGATAATAATATGGGGAAAAAACTCTATACGGCGTTGAATGACATTCGTAACGTCATTGTCGTTGCGGTCGTCGTCTTCACCGTTACGCTCTGTCTCGTGCAGATCGTTCTCCGCTATTTCACGTTCCTCTCCGCACGACCGTTCTCCTGGGGGGATGAGGTCGTACGCCTTACCTCGCTCTGGGCGATCTTTCTGGGGATGAGCATCGGAGTACGGGAAAACAGCCATTTTGCCGTCGATTTTTTCGTCAACAAGATCAGGGATCCACGGGAAAAGCATGCCTATAAGGTCGTGCTGGACGCGGTCGTCATCCTGTTGTTTTCCGTTGTGGCGTACCAGGGGATACGATACGCCATGCAGAACGTGCACAGTACGCTGCAGAACGTCGACACCTTGTCGATGGCATGGTTTTACGCGGCAATTCCCGTCGGCGCGTGCTACTGCATCATGGAATATGTCTACCGACTCGTCTATGGACCGGAGTATAAAACGAGGATGCTTGGAGGCAAGAAATGATTGATATCCTGCTGGTGTTTGTCGTGCTTCTTGCATTGATTGCCTCCGGGCTTCCCATCTATGCGTCGCTTCTGGGAACAACGGCGCTCTTTATGCTCAAGATGAGGCTTCCCCTGAATTTGATCGTCATCAAGATGTTCGGAAGTGTGAATTCGTTTTCCCTCATGGCGATCCCGTTTTTCGTCATTGCCGGGAACATCATGGCGAAGGTGGACATCACGGACAAGATCGTGGATCTTTCCGACGCCATCGTCGGCCAATTGAAAGGCGGGTTGGGGCATGTGAATATCCTCGCCTCAATGTTCTTCGGAGGAATCCAGGGATCGGGGATCGCGGATGCCTCCGCCATCGGGGGAATGCTGATCCCCGCTATGGTGAAGCAGGGATATGACCGCGACTATGCCGTAGCCATCACGGCAGGATCGTCGATGCTCAGCCCGATCATCCCGCCGAGCATCGCCATGATCCTGTATTCGTACTATACGGAAGTCCCCGTGAGCAAAATGTTTCTCGGCGGAGTGTTGCCGGGACTCATCCTTGTGGCGCTCCAGATGGGGTGGAACCGAATCGAGTACTCGAGAAGAGGATACCAGATCCCCACGAAAAAGTTTTCCTTCAGACGGCTTGGAAGTACATTGTACCGTTCATTTCCCGCGTTGCTGATGCCACTGATCATTATCGTCGGAATCATTTCAGGTATCGTCACCGCGACGGAAGCAGGTGTCATCGCCATAGCGTATGGGCTTGCCTATGGTTTTTTCATTGCGAGAAAATTGAAATTGAAGGACATTC
>JBAXYP010000330.1:0-2781 GCA_041670725.1 Sphaerochaetaceae bacterium | reverse complement strand
TAATACTCTGTCGACGGAAATCGGTTTACGCTTCAGGACTGAAGCCATACAGTTGACTTCATATCCCATGTCCTTTACGGTATGAGTCTTCACTTACCACTTCCTTGTTGCAAATGGTATGATGAGCCTTTGAAATGTCTTTCAATGTCACATTATTGTCAGAAACCAATCACTTCCTTTGCCCCTGCCACTTTTGTACGTTTGGGATAGGTATCTCATAAACCATGGCCTCCCCCCTCCGAGAAACGACCATCAGGTCAAGCCAAGTGATATGCGAAGAAATAAAATGCCATCGTATTCCTCGGATAATTATCCAGATTGCCACGAATTCCACGACATATCATCGTCTCTCAAAATCATTCCCAACATGAAGTCTCCATAGAATTCCCTTGTATAATCCCCCTCCTTAAAATACCAAGACTATCTGCGTAAGAGGTACCTGCAATTCCCCTTACGTAAACGTTATCGTTATCGTTTTTGTTGCATTTTATCATTGTTTTCATAATTGTCAATCCATTCTGACGAGAAATCTATACCGCACAAGTAATCGTTTGTGACAAGGCTAGAAACAACAATCACCGGGGGATCTGTTTCGATAAATCTTGCAAGTACACGGTGCATACAGTTATACAATAAAGCGCAGAGCCAACCTTCCCCTTTTTCATGCCTAAGAGGGAAATTGAGGAAAGGGAAACCGCATTGGGATCCCCCCAAAAAGGATGGTCATCGGAAGATGCCTTCTTCAAAGGTGTACGGTGTCCGAAATCGCAAGAAAAACAAGGGAAAACAAGTCGACAGTCTGAGGAAAACTGCCAGCCACACGTCAAAGGAATGGGAAGAGGCACCCTACCGAAAGTTCAACGACTGCAGGCTCCGGGATCATTGCTTCATATCGGGCAATTGCAGCGATGAATCCTGTAAGAAGAAGTGCATCTACTGCGGGAACGGGTTTCAACACAAATGGCTTCTCTTGCAGTGCACTTCTTGGGTAAGTTATCCGCATCCTTATGGTATTCCCCTGCCAGAACTGATTTGCGGCTAGTTCAATCCTTGTACAGGTTTGTGTGGCTTCCCGCTTCTCTCGCTTTCTCCTTTTTTTCACGTGGACAATTTATTGTACTGCTTGCCGGGAAATATCGGTTATAGCTTGACAGGGATCAGGAAGTACACGATAGATTAATAATCACACTAAAAAACAAAAGGGACGGGCGGAAGCCATGTTGTTCACCAACGCAAAAATCATCATAAAAGATTCTGTAATTCAAAAGGGGTTCCTGAGAACGACCAAAGGAAAAATCACAGAAATCGGATCAGGAAACCCTCAGGAAACCAAGGAAGAAGAACCTATTGAAGACTGTCAGGGGTTGTTCCTTTCTCCCGGGTTTATCGATATCCATTCCCATGGTGGAGGAGGACATGACATCATGGATGGTTCCGAAAACGATATCATTAAGGCGGCGCAAACCCATCTCAAACACGGGACAACGACATATTACCCCACCACACTGACCTCCAGCGATGAGGCATTGTTCCATACTTTTACCTGTTTCAGAACAGCGCAACGAAGTAAAAAAGTTCTGCCACATTTGCTTGGTTTGCATTTGGAGGGGCCTTATTTCAATATGGCGGAGAAAGGTGCACAAAACCCCCGCTACATCCGGAATCCTGACCCCAAGCATTACATGCCTATTATGGAAAAAGGTGAAGGAATAATCAGCAGGATATCGTTTGCACCGGAATTACCAGGTGCGTTGGAAATGGCTGACCGACTTAGAGACAGCGGCATCATGCTTTCAGCAGGACACACTGCAGCGACATATGATCAAATCAAGAAGGCTTTTGATCATGGAGTAACACACTTGACCCATTTTTATTCCGGTATGTCATCCATCAGCAGAGTGGGAGGATTCCGCATCCTTGGAACCGTTGAAAGCGGATATTTGATTGACGGCTTGTCCATCGAATTGATTGCCGATGGTATGCACCTTCCTCCAGACTTGTTGAAGATGATCCTCAAGTTGAAAAACCACGAAAAGATCTGTGTCTGTACGGACAGCATGCGAGGAGCCGATATGCCGGATGGACTTTCAATCCTCGGTCCGAAGCAGTTAGGACAAGTCGTAATCATTGAGGACGGGATTGCCAAGATGCCTGACCATACAGGTTTTGCCGGAAGTGTCGCAACAATGGATCGTCTCGTCCGCGTGATGGTGTATCAAGCAGGGCTCCCTCTTTGGGAGGCGGTACGTATGGCATCTCTATTGCCTGCAAAGTTCATGGGGATTGAAGCTCATACGGGATCTTTGGAAGCAGGTAAGGACGCTGATCTCTTGTTGTTTGACAACGACATCACAATTAAAAAAGTCTTCGTAGATGGAAAAGCCATTACCTTCGAATAACAAGCCAGGAAACAGCAATTTTTATCCAAAAGATTTCATCGCTGATCCAAGTGTAAAAACAGAGATCTCCGAGTCCCCAACCCTTGATACCTTTTTTCCCTCTGAATTCACGTCCCCTCATGTTTCCCTCCTTATTGGGTGAAGCCTGCCGGAACTTGTTGCAATGAGAATTTGACGCTTAACTTGAAATCCTGTACCTTACCGCACGCTTTTTGCCAGCGTCTTCCTTTTTGTGGTCATCCCTCTCGTCGCAGGGATCCTGACACGGACGCTGGTCATCAAAAAGAAAGGCGCCACGTATTTCAACGACATCTTCGTCCACAAATTCGACAAGGCGACAACCTTCGGGCTCCTGTTGGTACTGGTGATCATTTTCAGTTCG
>JBAXYP010000329.1:0-2792 GCA_041670725.1 Sphaerochaetaceae bacterium | reverse complement strand
CAGAACCACATGCATACCGACAACGTGCGCTTTATCCACTAGATCTTCCATATCGGCCATAGAACCAAGACAAGGATCCACGGAACAGTATTCAGTCACGCCTCCGTCACCGTATCCCATACCGGGGAACACAGAGGAGAGACAAATACACCCAATTCCAAGGCGCCTCAGATATGGCAACTGGGATATGATCCCGACAATGTCCCCTATACCGTCACCATTGGAATCGTGAAACTTTCTCGGCTCTATCTTGTACGCCACGCATTGTTTCCACCACGTCGTTTCATCCATCGTCCCTAGTATACGCCATGCCGCTGAAAATGATAATCAATCCCCCGAATATGATGCACGTCATTCCTCCTAATTGGAATGGCGGGATCGTCATTCTTCACAATACGATACTATTCTTATCATATTTTCATATGAATTTTTGATCATAAACACTTTCATTTTATAATAAAATACCATTCTTTTTAATATTTTTTATTATTTTATAATATAATAAAAATATCAGAACAAATTATTTTTATATTGGTATTATCGTACTTTTATCCTTGATCCGCATGCTTTTTATAAAATTCCTTCAATGCGAACCGGATTCCAGCGGCCCAACCCAAGCCCATATCGGCAAACAATTCCTCAAGCTCCGCCTTGAAAGACGGCTCGATGGAGAACGTCGTAAGGATCTTGTTCTCTTTCCTTGAAAACAATTGCTTCGCCTTCTGCCCGCTTATACTTTCCGCAGAATTCGTTTCTTCTGGTTCAATGTTTCGTTTCAACGCCATGTTCTTCCTCTCCCTATCTCCAAATCGCGGAATCCAGTGCCTTGATCGCCTCAACAGTCTTCGGTTTCAAGCCCTTCCCATGGGACTTGAACAACTGCGGAGGCATGGACGCTTCCTGTGCCTTCCTAAACAGAGGGTCAACAGGAATTCTATATACTGAAAACGTTCCTTTGCAGGCAGCGTCATAAATATCTCGGTGCTGTTTGATTCGTTCGTCAAAAGAATTGATCACGATCCTTGAATGCCGTACGTTCGATCTCAGATTTTTCTTTAATTTGTTCAGTTCGGCAATGAATATTTCCAGACCATCCAAACTGAACACTTCCGGCGTCATGGGAGTGATCACTTCATCAACCGCGATGAGCGCAGAACGTTCCAGTCTTCCCAGGCCGGGGGAAAGATCAAGAATAATGTGTTCATACGTCTTTTTCATTTCCGTAATCAAATCCTGCAGGACATATGGCTCTTCGGCAAGTTTCGTTTCCGAATAATTCTTCAACGTACCGCCGATTCCAAACGTTGGAAGAAGAGAGAGTTTTTGAATACTTTGGAGAGAAACAATCGCTTCATTCGGATAGCACTTCCCTTGGATGACATCCGCCAATTCGTATTTCGGCGCATCCTTAAGAAACCATGACGAGGCGTTCCCCTGCGGGTCGACATCAATCAGCAACGTTTCATACCCGTCCAAAGCGGACTGGCACGCCAACGTTCCTGAGATAGTAGTTTTTCCTACGCCACCCTTCTGCAGATGGAATGCTATTGCCTTTCTCATCCAAAACACCTGTAACATACAGTATAACTCCGGAGTCGATTTTACCACAAGTATTAATGACAATTTTATTGAACCCACCGAACTCTACGTTGGTATGATATACATCCTATATAATTTAAATATAATTTCAATTTTTTAACAGTATTGTTTCACATTATATCAATAGCATTCGTATGTATTATTCGTACGGTTATGCCTATAATATTTTTCATATTCGTTTTTTCATCGGCAAGGTGCGACATTCTCCCTTGCTCGTGTTTTTTTACCGCAACTTAGTACGGATAAAAATATTGTTATTTATTAATAACGATATTTATAATATATAAGTATTATATAATAATATAATGTTTAAAATATAATTAACATTTTATTTTGATACTTATAAATGCATATTTCAATATAATAATCATATAACTATTTATGCATGTCGCATCTTGGCAACTTCCATGCCATGACTTTCTTCGTATGTATGCTTAATTATCATACGCGAGTATATGACAATTTATCATAAAACATGAAATCAACGTTCCCATGAAAATCTTTGCATCCATTCAGAAAGATGACGTGTGACACTGAGAAACACCGTTTCGTTTCCAGTGGCAAAACCCGTCCGTTTCACTGACGAATAACTTGCCGCCTTTTTGCCTTGTAACGGGACGGATTTCCTTGCATACGATCGTCTTCTCGGAATCCCTGGATTCAATCCGAAACATTACGATCCCGAACCGACTCGAATGGACCCTTGGGACATGGCGTCCCGACCTTCCCGCACCTTGTTTCCTGTTTCTCCATACGCAGGATTTCACGGCTCACCAATTTTTTTGTCACGAACATGGACGCTACTCTTTATTTTATATATAAGTGATACAATTATTATATATAAAAAATCAATAATACATATAATATGTTAATAACTTAAATATAATAACGATATGGTTGTAATTCATAGTTTTATCGCTCGTCCCTTTTCTGCAAATAAGCAGTCATATGCCCATACAGAAACGACGTACGTAGACAAATGGGTTATACTCAATTGCCATCATAGTGATATATTAATTATATAACTATGGTTAATATTCTATACTGTTATGCATAAAATCCCGGAGCAAAAATGCACTGTCTTTCGGAATCCTTTCCTGGGTTTGGTAATTTACATAGACCACACCGAAACGCTGTGAATACCCATAAGTCCATTCAAAGTTATCCATGAACGACCAAACGAAATACCCTTT
>JBAXYP010000328.1:0-2802 GCA_041670725.1 Sphaerochaetaceae bacterium | reverse complement strand
TAGCCAGCCTCGGCCATTGCGGACGCTTCCCATGCATTGGCGCTTGAGGTGATATTCGTCACTCCATAATTCTCAATAAGAAACGCATGAAACTCATGGATGAACGGAGTGCGGAGATATTCGCTGAGAGAAAAAATCATTTCGCCCTCAAGATCCCCGATGGATATCCGTTTCCTGTCCGCAAGACGGTGCCGCGCACTCATGATCGCCACGATGGATCCCTCATAAAGAGCAATGAAACGATGCGCCCCGTAGTCCTTTCGGGTATCTCCGAAAGCCACGGCAACATCGCACGCATCAAGAAACTCCTGCAGATGCGTCATGACGGGATCCCCTTGTTTGATATGCACGAACGAGTCAGGATGCAGTTCATGGTATTTGCTGATGATCGCAGGCATGCTGTTCAATGGAAGCATATAGCAGATCTCGCAAAGCGTCTTGTACCGCTCTGCGGTACGTCGCACGTGGTTTACGATCTGACGGGAATGATTCAAAAACGCGATCGCATCTTCATGAAAGATGAGACCGGAAGCGGTCAGAGTGACCCCTTTATGTGAACGGCAGAACAAAGAAACACCGAGATCGTTCTCCAACGCATGGATTTGCTGAGTAACCGCTGGTTGGGTCAGATAAAGCTCCTTTGCGGCCTTGTTAAAGCTCAGTGTCTTTGCAAGACAAAGAAAACACTCAATTTGACGTTCCGTCATAGTGAAATTCCTCATCTAATAAGCATATCATTATTAGATTATAAATATTTTGAATTATACATTACATGCAAAATCTGCTATAGTCAATCCTTGGAAAATGTTCTCGTCGGGAACAAGAATTCAAGATATATCCCATTTTTTCACATTTTTTTACAAGGAGTTTGCAATGGAAAAGAAAACAAAAAGTTTCAATTTCTATTCGGTAGCTTTCTGCATTCTCGGAGTAGTGTTCATGTTCATGTATTCCGGACTGCAGAACGACCAAATCAACATCATCCAGGCGTTCAGCGCATGGTCGAACGGCGCGACGCAACTGCCAATGACCGTAGGGAATTTGGTTTGCATCCTTCTTACGTTGGTATACGGGACTTGCTTCATTAAGTATGGAGTCAAGAAAACGCTTATCCCCTGCATTCTCATTTCCGCCGTGGGATGTGTCGGAATCGCCCTTGCAAACGGACTGAAAGTCAATGGCGGAGTCGGGCTTTATTGGCTGTACTTTGTTTCCATGTTCATCGTCCGGTGCGCATGCATGTGCCTCCAGATGGCAGGATTCATGCTTTGCAGCAATTGGTTCATCAAATACCGAGGTCGGGTCATGGGCATCATTACACTCGGTTCCCCGCTTTTCTCCGTCGTCGGAACGTCCGTAATGTCCAACTTCATTGCAAATCATATGGGAAACGACTATCGGATATTTTATTTCGGCATCGCCATCGTTCTCGGCTTGATGGCCATTGCGACCGTTTTTCTCATCGAAGACAACCCGGAGGACGTTGGATTGCATCCAGATGGTTCCATAAACGCACCGCTGTCGGAAAAAGGTTCTGAAACAAATTTGACCATCAAACAAGTCCTGTCCCAGAAAAAAGCTTGGTTACTCATCGTCTCCTTTGGAGCGTTCCAGTTCATCATTTCCGCCTGCATGGGATCCATGGCGGTCCGTTTTATGGCGCTCGGAGGCATTCCCGTATGGCTTTCCGCAACAAAATGGCTTGCGTTTGGAGCTCTTCTTGGCATTCCGATGTCCTTCATTTTCGGCGTATTCGATGACAAATTCGGTTCCATCAAAGCATCATTCATTCTCGGTCTCACCGAGCTGATCCCCATTCTCGCTTTATGGTTCATGCCGCAGGGAGGAGACACTTCGCTTGAAATTCTTTGGGGATTCGGAGTTGCCTGCATGACGGGAGGAGTCCCCACCATGCATCCGTCGATCACCGCATATTGCTATGGGAGAAAGGAATACCAATCCGCAAATCGAATTATCATGTCCATTCAACTCATTCCTTCCGCCATTGCGGCAATGATGATGGTTTCCTTGATCGACGCGGGTAAATCCAACATCGCATTTGCCATCCTGTTGGGGATCACGATCATCGGTCTCGTCGCCACATTCATGATGCGTGGAATGAAAGACGCAAATGAAGCCGATCGCGCGTATGCAGGAAATGCAAAGTAAAAGGATCATATGAACAGACAATTCGCACATATACTTTCCCCTATCCGGGTAAGAGGACAATTATTCAAAAACCGGATCATCGTCGCGCCCATCACCCCGCATTCTTCGGACTGCGGGCAACAATATCCGAACGAGGATGCCATTTCTTACTTCGAGGAACGGGCAAAAACTGGCGCGGCTCTCGTCTATTGCGGAGGGGCCAAGGCGGCCGATCTCTTTGACGACCACGAGCATTGCAATTGGGATACGTTCGCGTTCAATCACAAAAACAAACTCACACTCATGGCGGAACGGATCCACGCCCACGGCGCAAAAGCCGGTATGGAAGTGATGGGGTTGTTTCCCATGAGCTGGAGGGGACTCCTCACCTGTTCTGCGGGAAACCGTATCATGCAGTCTCCTCCCATAGGACAGGAAATCACAAAAGACGAAATGAAGAAATTCCGCGATCTTACGGCCGAGATGTGCGGGAATCTGCAACTTTGCGGTTTCGACTCCCTGTTGTTCCACTTCGGACACAGCATTCCTGTGGCACAATTCTTCTCTCCTTTGACCAATCATAGGACGGACGAATACGGAGGAACCTTGGAAAACCGTTGCCGGTATGCGATCGAAATGCTCGATGCATGCCGT
>JBAXYP010000327.1:0-2808 GCA_041670725.1 Sphaerochaetaceae bacterium | reverse complement strand
TCCAGAGGGATTCGGGATCATCGTACCTCGATATCGATCAGGTCTATCGGATGGCTTCTGCTAGTGGCGCTTTCGCCTGTACGTATCATGGCGGGGCATATAGAGAAAAAGAAGAAGGAGAAAAGCGTTCGATCGTTGAAAAAATCATTGAACGCGATGCATCACGAAGGAGGATGAACTGATATGAAATTATTGAAACTTGATGAAATCTTACAACCGGCGGTTGATGGTGGGTATGCGGTTCCTGCGTTCAATTTCTGGTCGTTTGCAGGGATCACCGCGGCCGTCGATGCCGCAGAGGCAGAGAAGTCTCCCGTTATCGTACAGGCGATTCAGCCTGTTGTCGAATACTTCTCTCCTGATCTGGTCGTCGCCATGTTCAAGCGTGCCCTTACGGGAAAAGATATTCCCGTTGCGCTTCATCTTGACCACGGAACCGACCCTGCGTTTCTTTTCCAGTGCGTCAAGGCTGGATTCTCATCGGTGATGTTCGACGCCTCGAGCCTTCCGTATGAGAAGAATGTCGCCAACACCCGGGATGTCGTCTCTTTGTGCCACATGATAGGCATGAAAGTGGAAAGCGAGATAGGGCATGTCGGCTCTCAAGGTGCAGGGGATGTGACGAATTATACGGATCCGGAAGTCGCACTGCACTTTGCTAGGGAGACCGGAGTGGATGCGCTCGCGCTTTCCGTAGGCACGTCCCACAGTATGCCGCAACAGAACGCAAAAATCCGTTTCGATATTATCGATCAAGTGGCCTCAGAGCTCTCCATTCCCTTGGTTCTTCATGGATCGACCGGTGTCGCCGATAAGGATTATGACCGTCTTGACGCTTCACATATCAGCAAGATCAACATCGGTACCGCATTGGGAAAGGCATATCTCAATCGAATCTACGAGATTATCGAGAACAAGGATGGTGTTCCTTTTCTTCCGTTGATCAACACAATGGAAGGCGAGAGCAGCAAGAGCGTCCAGGCGGTGGCTCAGCACAAGATACGCTTGCTCCATAGCAACGGAAAGGCGTCGTTGTACTAAAAATTGATAGCATGTCTTCTCTCTGCTCCCCAAAGGGGTTTCTCTTTTGGATTCTGCTATATGTGTACGTTAACCTTATTTTTTAGAAATTAAAGCCTAATAATATATAAAATTAATAATTGACAAATCAAAAAATAGTGCAATAATTATATTAACGTTAATGTAAACGGTTTGGAGGTTGCCTGCATGAAATTACGATTTGCTGTCTTGTTTGGAAATAGAGGTTTCTTCCCTGGGGAGGTTGTTGCTTCCGCACGGAAGGAAATGTCCGAAGCCCTGGAGAAGGCGGGTATCGAACCGGTGTTGATGGATGCCGGCCTGACGCATTTTGGAGCCGTTGAAAGCTTGAAGGAAGCATATCTCTTCAAGGACTTCTTGAAGAAAGAAAGGCCAGACGGTATCGTAGTATGTCTCCCGAATTTCGGTGACGAGACCGCAATCGCCGTTGCCTGTCAGGATGCGGGAGTACCGATAATCGTTCAGGCGTATCCTGATAAAGAAGGGGAGATGGATCCTGCTCATCGCAGAGATGCTTTTTGTGGAAAACTGTCCTTGATGGATGTGTTCTATCAATACCATATTCCCTTTACCATCGGACAAGAGCATGTCGTTCATCCCGCCGATGAGGTGTTCATCCGAGAAATGAAGGATTTTGCCGGCGTCTGTCGTGTTGTGAAAGGACTGAGGCGTTGCCGCCTTGGAGCCCTTGGTGCTCGAGTGACCGCATTCAAGACGGTCCGTTATGACGAGCTTGCCCTTCAGAAAGCGGGCATAAGCGTCGAGACGATCGATTTGTCCGAAGTCATCGACCGTATCAAGGCCATCGATTCCGGTAGCAAGGAAGTGGCGGAAAGGCTGAAGATGATCGAATCATATACCGATTGCTCCAAGGCTCCCCGTTCTTCATTGGTTTCTCAGGCAAAACTGGCTATCGTTCTTGACCAATACATCGAGGAACTCCATCTTGACGTTTTTGCCATCAGATGCTGGAACGAGCTTGAGATACAGACGCAATGCGCCCCCTGCACGGTCATGAGCATGCTTGGCGAACAGAGGCGCATTCAAGTTGCCTGCGAGATGGACGTCACCAATGCGATCATGATGCGGGCCCTTTCTCTTGCTTCCGATGCTCCCTCGAGCGTGCTTGACTGGAACAACAATTACCGCAAGGACGCAGACAAGTGCATTCTCTTCCATTGCGGCCCCGTTCCCGTCTCTATGCAGTGCGACAAGGGCGAGATGGTGGAGCATCCGATGTTCAGGAAGAGTTATGGTGCCGGGTGCGGATGGGGACCTCTTCAGAGTCGCCTGAAGCCGGGAGCCATCACGCTCTCCAGCGCGAAGACGGAAGACGGAAAGATCAGTTGCTATGCGTTCGATGCTGAGATTCTCGACAAGGAAATCGAAAGGAACTACTTCGGCGTCTATGGCGTTGCGCAGATAGCGAACTTGCAGGAGAAATTGGCTTACTTCGGCCATCATTGCTATCGTCATCATGTCACGATTACCGATGGTCATGTGGCGAGAATCGTCAAGGAAGCATGTGGCCGGTATCTCGGATATACATGTGTGGATTTGCCATAAGGAGGAAAAGGAGACAGGTTCATAAGGAGCGTTGTTGTGTTTCGTGGGTTGCGGCATCTGGTATCGGGAGGAGGATTCCGATATCTGATGGAACAAAAGATTCTACAAAATGAGGTTTTACAATGAAGAAAGTTTTATGTTGTCTGATGGTGCTTGCGTGCGTCTGCACGTTGGTGTTCGCTC
>JBAXYP010000326.1:0-2809 GCA_041670725.1 Sphaerochaetaceae bacterium | reverse complement strand
TCCGTCATCCCTTTTGTGAGTTCGCCGTCGATGATGATCCTGAGAATCTGAGGCGGGGCTAGGCTTAGCGTCACCACGAGAACGATAAGGAGCGCCAGTAAAAGCATCTGGATGGGATGTCGGTGGACATCGTCTTTTACGATCGTTTTGGTGTTCATTGTCCGCCCCCCCGCTGGAGAGAAAACATTTTCCGATAGGTCTGGTTCGTGATGATGAGCCGATCATGGGTCGACGCTTCCAACGTTCCATCTTTGTGGACAAACAACACTTGGTCGGTCGTAGGGAATACGGCGAGACGATGACTGATGAGGATGATCAGGGAGGAACGATGGTGGAGACGAAGATTGTGGATAATCCGTTCTTCCGTCGCATGGTCGACGGAGGCGAACGGATCGTCGAGGATGACGAGGGGGGTATGGCGCCACAATGCCCTGGCAAGACTGATGCGTGCCGCCTGTCCACCGGAAAGCCGGACCCCTCCCGGACCGACGATCGTGTTGATTCCCTGCTTCATTGTGCGGAGGTCTTCCCCAAAACAGACGTCCTGAAGAACTTCCTCTATGGAACCGGATTCTCCCAAAGTGACATTCTCCCTGATTGAATCGGAGAGCAACTCGCTGTTGTGTCCTTGATAGGAGATGGCCGAACCTTTCTCAAAACCGGTAAGCGAAGACAATTCCCTCCCACCCAACATGATGGAACCCCGGTATGGAGTAAGCCCTTCCAGCGCGACGCCCAGACTCGTCTTGCCAGAGGCGACTCCTCCTGTGACGCCGATGATCTCCCCTGCCTTTCCCGTGAAGGATATCTGTCGGATGATGGGGCGTTCGGTCCCTGGATACGTGTAAGAAAGATCCCTTACGACGAGATTTGCAGGTATGTCGAGCGGATTGTGGATCGTCATGTCCTCTTCGGGACATTCGGAGAGAAACGGTTTGACACGTGCGAAGGAAACTTTGGCTTTCTGGAACGAGTTGAACAATTTTGCCGCTTTACTCGCTTTCCCCGCGAGTGCAAGCAGGAGTGTCATATACGCGCTGTACTGCCCTATCGTCCACGAACCGGCGACAACGTTTTTCCCACCGCAGTACAACGCGACGCCCACGCCGAGCGTTGCGACCGCCTTGTACAACGGTTCCATGCTGGTTTCGAGCACGGTGGATTTCGTCGCCGTCTTTTGCAATCCGTCAAGAATGGTCCTGTACGATTCCTTTACGGTTTTCTCCAAAGAGTCGGTCCTGATAAGAACGGCTTCACTGATCATTCCGTACGCAGCCCCGGTGGCACGGGAAAGTGCGGACCGGGCTTTTCCGCTTGCCTCTGTTACCAGATGATTGAGTTTGTGCGCCAAAAACATGGAAAGAGGAACGAACGGAATGGCCAGAAGGGTAATTCTCCACGACTGCATAAACAGGGCAACGAGGTACGAAACCATCAACAGGCCAGTGTCGAATACTTCGGTGGTGCATTTTCGCATGCCTTCCACGCTGATATCCACATCGCCGATGGCTTTTGTCAGCATGTCCCCGATCTTCTCGTCATTTAGGGAAGCGGCTCCTCGGCGCAGAATCGTATGATACACCGTCATCCGCATCAGCGCGCCGGTCTTATTGGCGAACCTTCTGACGCAGAAACGCTTGCCGATCCTGCATGTTTGCAAGATGATGACCGCCAAGAGAAACGTTCCGGCGGATACGAGTACCGTATGAAGACTCCCCCGTTGGACGATCGTATCGATCATCTTGCCTTGGAGGATCGGGACGAGGGAGAGACCGCCGTCGAAGATAACGGCGCACAAGCTCATTACCGATAGGAGTTTCTTTTCCTTACGGAAGTAACTTGAGATTCGTTCGGGATGTTCCGTCTGGAGGAGGGGAAGGTCACCCATTGGTCTTGATATGGGAAAAGTCTGCTTTCCGTTCCTCTTTCGAGGCATGATAGAGTTTTTCGAGAAGCGCGAGGAAGAGGGTCGTTTCTTTTGATGACAATCCGCTTTGCCGGAGGATGTATTGGTAAAATCGTTCCTCGGCCCCTATCGAAGCCCGTTTTGCCTCCTGCGCCTTTTCCGTGGCGAACAGGCGCGATGTTCGCCTGTCGTTCGGGTCTTCCTCTCTTTTGATAAACCCTTTTTCCGCCAGTCGCCTTGTCTTTCGGGAGATAGTGCTCTTGTCCACGTTGAGAATGTCGGCCACGTCATTTTGGCTGCACCCGCTGTGATGGCGCACAAAATGGATGAATTCATAGTCTTCAGAATCGAGGCCGGTACGGTGAAGCTCGTTAGTGACGAATCGTTTTGCCTCTCTGGCGATTTTGGTGATGGCTCGAAGATCAAAATCCATGAACGTCTCCATTTAGTTGCATATGCAACTATTATCATCTTTTTCATTATCCGTTGCAAGACTTCTTTTGCGTTATGCCGCGATCTCTGCTACACTATGGAGGTTTGGAGGAAAACGTATGGGTGTGCATATGGAAAACATCATGACGGAAAAAGCTCCTGCCGCGATCGGTCCGTACAGTCAGGCGGTGGCCTATGGAGACTTGGTCTTCGCAAGCGGACAGATCCCCGTCGATCCCGCTACGGGAATGGTAGTGGAGGGAGAAATCGTCGAGCAGACGGAACAAGTGCTGGAAAACATGGAAGCGGTTCTCGTCGCTTCAGGGAGCGGAATGGATCACATTCTCAAAGCGACGGTGTTCATCCGAAACATGAAGGAATTTGCAACGATCAACAGAATATACGCCGAGCACTGCAAGGGGGAAATCCTGCCTGCCCGTTCCGTCGTCGAAGTCTCCGCGCTTCCCAAGG
>JBAXYP010000325.1:0-2810 GCA_041670725.1 Sphaerochaetaceae bacterium | reverse complement strand
GTCGGGTGCCTGCTTGCTGATCATGGAAATGGACAGCGATTCGACAAATTGATCGAGACTGTTGCTCTTGACGATGGCTTTTTTCCCTTGGCTGACTTGGATCAGTCCCTTTGCCTCGAGATTTTTGAATGCTTCTCGTACAGAACGACTTGAAGCAGAGAACTGCAATGCCAGTTCATGCTGACTGGGGAGTGCTTCGCCCGCCTTGTACTTCTTTGCAAGAATCATCTCTTCAAGCTTGTTGGCGATAGCAGTGGATTTTGTTTCAGTGGTCAAAGGTGTGATCATCGGATGCCTCTTTCTTACGTCTACTAGAAGCATCCTATCACGTAACAGCCAATTTGTGCAGTGCGTTCTTTGGGAAAACGTACGAAGTTCTCCCGTTTTTTGAACGAAGCTTGGGATATCGTTTTTCCATTCAAGCCGATGGCGTCCGAATCATTGGTGGCAATGATGATAAGTGTCATAAGATTACTTAATATAATTTATTGTAATATATATACATATATACTATATATAAAAACATACGAGATGAATTATAGATATTATGTGTTTCTATTGACATAGGTTTGCGGGTACTATATATTTCAAATGGCTTTGAGCCGCATGAGGCGAAATACAGACATGAAGAAATGGTTTGTTATTTATATTTTTCTTTTCCTGGCACTATTTTCTGCGTCGGGAGAAGACAACAAAGAAGTCACTGCCGACGTAAAAACATCGGTCAGCGGCTATCTGATACATGGGTTTTTGGATACATCCGACAATACATTACGCGACACCGCGACAATTCCAAACGCATTGGGGAAAAGCGGAGTCGATTTGTATTATACGATTAGGACCAACCAGCGTGCAGGGTTGATCGTCTATGCATCGATCACACCATTTGAGCAACAGGTTGCCGCAGAAGACAAACAAACATCAATTTCCATTGATTCCGTAATGGTCGACGGAAAAATTGTTACTCCGGTCAATGGCCTGCAGTACATATCCAACGGTCAATCTGCATTTTCCTTGGACGCCGGCGTAACCGAAGAAAACGCAGTTCAAGACAACCGGTATCAATTGATCAATTTTGACAGCACGTACGGGCAGAATGAATACACTTACGTAATTCATATTACCGCAAACCAACGTGAGGTATCTGAAGCCCCCGCCGGGCAATATATCGCCTCAGTGACATTATCTTTGATGTATAAGGATTAAATCATGAAAAAGAGCGTGTTGGTGTGTTTGATGGTCGTGATAGGAGTAACGGCGATATTCGCCTCTTCGGCTCGAGTGGACATTCCCAGTTCGCTTTCCGCGACATTGACCGACACCGTCGAGGAAGGCGACGTGTCCATTTTCGTCTATGATGAGTATGGAGCCCGTCAGAGCGGCATGATCACCACCGTGGAGTTTACGTTTCCTTCTGACCCGGGCGCTTGGGAGGTAGATCATGATGTGCCGTTCGGATATTCGAGCAATTTGTTCGAAGGAAAACGCGGAATCCTAAGTTTTGATGTGACTCCGTTGCACAAAGACAAGGATGACGTCGTACCGACATACATTTCTTTGGAAACCAGCAATCCCGACGTCAAGGTCGTAAACGACAGCGAATTTGTGATCGATTTTAGGAAAGGATACAAAGGCGAGGTATCCCTTGGGATACTGAACATTGCAGTGAGAAAACCTGCCGGGAAAATTCTTGAGGCAGGGGAGTACACCGGTTCGATTTCGGTGAATTTATCCACTTCAAACTGATGAAAGAGCGGAAATCACGCACTTTGAATAAATTTCCGGTTCATCATCCGGCCCGGCACCCCTCAGCGCTTTCAAAGAGGAGTTCGCCCTTTCTGATTCCCCGATCCGGATACTGGAGGTATGCTGATGAAGAAACCCAAAAACCAATTAAGCGGTCATTTCTCTTTATAACTCATCCGCTCGCGCTCTACGCGAAAAAAGTATTTGACAAATCTCAAATCGGTGAGACAATAAAAATTGTCGTTGTTTTTTTCTTGTATAGACGATTTTTCCCAGCGTCTATCATGTAGGAGGTTGCCGCTATCCTTTCCGGATAGCGGTATTTTTTATCATCAATCTTCCTGCTGTTTCAATGAATCAAGGAAATGTTGTTTGAAGATAAAGGAGTCCAAAGCGACCGCCACCGGTCCGAGGATGCCTCCTCTGTCTCCCAGGTGGGAGATTCCCAGTGTTGTGTCGGAGAGACGATGGGGGAGAAATCGCTTTAGTTCCTCAGCGAGGAAATTGATGGTGGGATCCCCGAGATTCGACAGTCCTCCGCCGATGATGATGTGACGAAGGCCCGTGATCGCCATCGCATCGGCAAGCACGCGGGCGAGACTTGTACATGCCGCTCGGATAGCGGTATCAAATCCTTTGGGGGACTCCAAGGAAAGTTGTTTGACAGTTTTCCCTTCGAACATTTCGCTGATCGCCCAGCCACTGGCCACGGATTCCAGACATCCGATACCCCCGCAACGGCACAGGCCCCTGTCGGAGACCTTAACATGTCCAATCTGAGTTGTTCCGCTGATTACTTCCGTTCCGTAGACTACGCTGCAGGCAATATGTTCTCCCCAGTTCACGTAAAGAAACGAGGGAGGGATATCGGTGGTGAACCATCGTTCCGCGGCGACCATCGCCTCCGTGTTGTTCACCAGAATCGTGGGGATCTTGAGATTATGTGTGAAAGCTTCGGCGAGCGGCAGGTTGTTCCAGTTCCAGTCGTACTGTTCCACCAGCGTTTTCCCGTCCTCGCTGACGATTCCGCCGATGCTCACTACTGCTCCGGCAACTTGCTCGAT
>JBAXYP010000324.1:0-2826 GCA_041670725.1 Sphaerochaetaceae bacterium | reverse complement strand
TCTCCTTCTCTGCACAAAAACAGGGGAAAATGGCGACCCGCAGGGAAGCACCCCCCCTGCAAGGTCTTGATGGTTTTTACGTTTTCCCGCATGTCGTTTTTTGTGGGAGTGCCGTATTTTGTTCCTCACCACAGTGATGTATGTCGCTTTGGAATCGGTCCGCAACCTTCCCCACACCACATTCAGGGCACGTATCATCAGCCAAGGAATCCAAGGCGATTCTTTGGAACAGATGGGGATACAACTTTCCCGAACCCCTCTCCATAAGAAGTGATTCATACGCTACGATGCCCATCCCCATAGTTCCAGAACCAACGGGAACCTCAACGGCATTATCCTGCGGTTCATCACCAATGGAAGCGACAAGAAGAAGGTCGGGTGGATCCCTGTCAGGTCGAACTTCCACCCCACAAGGCCTTAGTGGGCAAAACCCTCCCGAGGAAACTACGCGCCGAACAGGAGGATGATTTATCCTTCCTTCGTTTCTCGCATTCGGCTTTATAGGATGATCGGTTCCCCGTCATCCCTCTTTACAGGAAACACTATGCAAGAAACCGCGATTTCTGGTGTCCATGGTTGAATTGGGAAGGATTGCTACTGGCACCACAAACCAATTACGTTCGTAGAGATTGAAGATGAGCGTGAAAAACTCGTCCGTCTCCAGGAAGTTCATTCCTCCTCATTCCTGCAAACAGATTCTCTTTTGAAGTTCCTG
Source organism: Sphaerochaetaceae bacterium (assembly GCA_041670725.1). Classification (GTDB taxonomy): domain Bacteria; phylum Spirochaetota; class Spirochaetia; order Sphaerochaetales; family Sphaerochaetaceae; genus RUG023. The sequence continues at coordinate 2,111 of JBAXYP010000324.1, read as the reverse complement.
TCCTTGGAAAACCAACCGGGCAAGAAATACCAATTGCGGATTTGTAAAAACCGTTTTTATGCTGAAGAGGCAATAAGGTACAAACATGAAAAAGAACAACCGACCCAATATATCGTGGGGAAAAGATTTCTCCGACAACAAGTATATTTACTGCATGCTTTTCCCTATTTTGGCGTGGTACATCATCTTTCATTATGTTCCTATGGGGGGATCCGTCATTGCGTTTCAGGATTACAATCCCGCCAAAGGATTCTTGAAAAGCAATTGGGTGGGGTTTGAAAATTTCTTGGATTTCTTCAAAGGACCCTACGCATGGAGACTCATCAAGAATACGTTACTTATCAATATCTACCAGATCGTCTTTGGATTTCCGGCACCGATTATTCTCGCATTGCTGATCAATGAAGTGCATGTTTCCAGTTACAAACGAGTGGTGCAGACGATCAGTTACATCCCTCATTTCATCTCCTCGGTAGTGGTTTGCGGCCTCCTTGTGACATTCTCCCGTACGGACGGACTCTTCAACACCCTCTTCAATTACGGAAAGGAATCTGTCAATTATCTCTCAGACCCATCTTTTTTTCGTACCATTTACGTATCGAGTGATGTCTGGCAAGGGGTGGGTTGGGGAAGCATCATCTATCTTGCATCGCTTTCGTCCATTGATCCGTCACTCTATGAGGCAGCCGAACTCGACGGATGCGGCCGCTTTGGGAAAATCTTCCATGTGACCCTTCCCTCTTTATCCCCTGTTATCATAACGCTCTTCATCATGCGCATCGGCCATTTGCTTGCCCAAGGATTCGAGAAGATCATCCTCCTTTACAATCCTTTGACCTATGAGACGGCGGACGTGCTGTCCACCTATGTCTATCGCCGGGGACTGATCCAAATGGATTTCAGTTTTGGATCGGCTGTCGATATCTTCAATTCCGTCATCAATGTCTTGATATTGGTCTTAGTGAATTACTGCTTCAAGAAAAAGACCGAACAGAGTTTGTGGTGAGGCGAAAACGATGAAAAAGAAATACACACCCGGCGATATCGCCTTCAATGTGATCAACTATGTCTTTTTGTGTTTTTTGAGCTTGATCTTCCTCTATCCCATCCTCTATTCCTTTTTTGCTTCCATAAGTGATCCAGTGCAATTGCTTTCCCACACCGGACCGCTTTACAAACCACTTGGTTTTTCCACCGTCGGCTACCGAGTGGTCTTCCAGAATCCCAACATCAGCACGGGGTATATCAACACGCTCCTGTATACATCGGTGGGAACCCTGGCGAGTTTGTTGTGTACGATAATGGGAGCTTACGCCCTTTCCAAAAAGCGATACAAATTGAAAAAATTCGCCACCTTCTTCATCGTATTCACCATGTATTTCTCTGGTGGCATGATTCCCCATTTCCTGTTGGTCCGCGGACTCGGCATGTATGACAGTCCTGCCGCAATGATCGTCCCCGGCGTAATCAACACATGGAATATGATCGTCAGGAAATGGCGGAGTTCATCGTCTGGTCGCTTTTCTGAAAAGAGGTGATCGCCCGGTCAATGCGTGAGGTCACTTCCGCATATCTGAAAGCTCACCCTCGTGATGGAAGAAGTTCCCTACAAAGCGACCGGTCCCCCAGCAATCCTGGCCTTTATTTGACTGTATTCTGCATAACGACCTGTATTGTCTTTGAAAGAGCGATATGCACAATGTCGATACACGTGAAAGAAAAAAAGAGAATGACAAACAGATAGCATCAGGAAGGCATCCCCAAGAGAAGAACATTTCCACGCCTGGGGTATAACTGATATTGAGCACCTAATAGGTTTAAAATTATATAGATTGCAATATAATATGAATTAAAACTTGATAATCATTACGGGTTGCATTATCCTTTCAATAGGAGGCTGAGTTATGGCGCAAGCAACTTTCAGTGTTAGAATGGATGACGACCTGAAGAAATCCTTTGATTCGCTCTGCAATGAATTCGGTATGAATGCCACTACGGCTTTCAATATCTTCGCTCGTACAGTGGTCCGAGAGAGGAGGATTCCTTTTGACATTCAGGCTTCTGCAATGGAACCGACAAGATTGGATGGTCGCAGGGCTTTTTATGCTCTT
>JBAXYP010000323.1:0-2830 GCA_041670725.1 Sphaerochaetaceae bacterium | reverse complement strand
TATCGAAACCCTTTATTGGGAGTATTACCTCTATGTAAAATCACATCCGATTGTATCATGGGAGCACCCCACATATACTTTACGAGGCGAGAAGGACGCGCTTTAGGAGCATAATTCTGTCGCTGATTTCGCTCATCGTTTCAAATGTGAACCCAAGAGCAAAAAGGGAGAGGAAATTGGTTTCATGTCCCCGATGAGTTTGCCTATTTCAGAGGTTGGATCAGAGACAGATTATAAATCAGCATATTACAAACGGTCCGTTTCAATGTCTTTCCCCATATGCTGTACCGATATCGGACAAGGAAAGCGACCAAACAATCGAGATGCTCTTGAGAACACGGTCTCCTTATTGGTAGAAATTGGGGGCCTTGATCCTGTCGTTGCTCCAAATCCCTGAAGGTGACCTGAATTCAAAAGCCCCCAACGCATCGAATATCACAAGCCCGAATGAGGTAATCAAGAATGAGCGGACATCCGTCATGGAGGATTCTGGCTTCATACACCATACCGCATATATGTTTGTTTGAGGAGAATTGTGGAGCTATCTGGAGTTTTGGGAAGAACATGCCCGTCGCTCTTACAGGAAACGGATTTTCTAAGTATGCTTTTTATATGAAAAACAAATGGAAACTTCTTATTGACCTTATCATGGTCTTCGTGTTCGTCACATTGTACGACAAGCATGCAATTTCCCTTGAATACCATGAAATTGCCGGCTTTGCCGTACTGGGCATTGCCTTAGTACACCTTGCATTGAACTGGAGATGGGTCGTCGGTACCACAAAAAACCTTTTCAGGAAAACCGGTTCCGCACGACTTCACGTCATGTATACGGTTGACTTTCTTCTCGTTGTCTCGATCATCGTAATGGCAATAAGTTCCGTTCTCATTTCAAAAGTCGTTTTTCCCGGAATCACAGCGAGCGCCGTTTGGAAAGTCGTTCATTATAGCATGGCCGCTTTCATGCTCCTTCTCATCGGAGTGCATCTGGGATTGCACGTTCACTCGATATATGTCAGGCTGGGCGGCAAATCGTTGGGAAAGACCATCGGCATTGTCATTTTGATCCTCTGCTTTGCGGTCGCAGCGTTCGGCGTGTTTTCCATGGCGTCGACATCGTTCTTGAAATGGTTCGGCCTTCCGTTCACCTATCAATCCATCCAAAACGCTGGTACGGGACAACACAGCGGACTGGGACTGGGACAAGGTCGCGGCCTTGGGATTGGACAAGGCGCAGAGGAGTTGAGCGCAGAAGCATTCTCTCTGCCTTCTTTCCTTCTTATCATCGCCAGATTCGCATCCATCACGTTCGCCATTGCTTTGGTTACCTATCTGTGTGACCGTCGAATAACAAAAAGGCGGCTTCGGTCGATGCGATGATGTTGTGTCTTTGCAAGGACGGAGGCCCATCCGACTCGATTCGCCCCTCCTGCGGATCGAATGGCGTTGAAGGGAAATCTCCAGAAAAGAACGAAGTCGAATCCGACGGACAAACCGGATTCGGCTCGTGTATACAACGCCACACAAAGGGAGAAAACCGTTCTCGCAACGAAGTGCGCTGCAAATGCCAAATACGATCTTCCGTATCGTACCTCGTTCCATTTCGGAGCGGACGTGCTATACTGTCCGCCGGCGGCACAGTATGGATATCCTCAGACGTTATTTTCCCCGGTATCGCATTCCTTTCCTCATCGCGGTACTGTGCGTAGCGTTGGAGGCGGTGTGTGACCTGCTCGGTCCCACATTCATGGCCCGTATCATCGACCTAGGGATTCAGCAAGGTTCGCTGGAAAAGGTATGGCACTGGGGCTCGATGATGCTGTTGGTCACCGGAATGGGAGCCGTATTTGCATCACTGAGAAACATACTGGCAGGCAAGGTTAGCCAAAGTTTCGGATCGGATCTGCGCCACGACCTTTTCAAGAAAACGCTTTCCCTGTCCACGGAAAGCGCCGATAGGCTCCAACCCGGTTCACTCGTCACCCGTATGACGGGAGACGTGACGCAGGCGACGCAAATGGTCAATGGGACGATGAGAATATTCATCAAGGCTCCGGTGACCTGTATCGGCAGTATCATACTCTCCACTCTTTTGAATTGGCGTCTCTCACTGGTCATTTACGCCGTAGTCGCCGTCGTCTCCGTATTGATCTTCCTGTGCATGCGCGCCAGTTACCCGCGTTTTCACGAATTGCAGAAGGCAATCGATCACCTCAATACCAGAATCGAGGAATATCTGTTGGGAATCCGGCTTGTCAAGGCGTTCGGGACGCAAGAAGTCGAGGAGCGAAAATTCGACAAGGACAACGATGAACTCAGGGACATCTCCATTTCGGCCCAACGTCCCATCACGCTTCTTTCTCCGATGCTCTCGCTGGTCGTCGGCATAGGAACGGTCATCGTTCTTTTTTGGGGCTCCAAACTGTTTTCCTTGGATATCGCCAACGCCGGCGATATCTCCGCCTTCACCATCTACATGTCGCAAATGCTTTCCTCCCTTTTGATGATCACCAACATCTTCAACATCTTCGTCAGGACAAAAGCATCACTTCAGCGTATCGGCGAGGTGATGGACGCCCCCGCAGATTTTCCAGCAAAGGGAACAATGACGGACATCAAAGGAACGATCGACTGCGAACACCTCACTTTCTCCTATCCTCAGGGCAGCGGGCTACCCGCCCTCCGTGACATTTCCTTTCACCTAGACAAAGGAGTCAACTATAAACAATGAGTAATCCAAGAAAAAGATTAGACTTTTTCCTCGCAGTACTTCTCTCCTCTGGTCAAGAGGATAAAAAGAGTGCGTATGAGTTTGTTCATTGTTGCGACC
>JBAXYP010000322.1:0-2831 GCA_041670725.1 Sphaerochaetaceae bacterium | reverse complement strand
GATCGCAATATGCCTGTAAATCTTCGTTTGAAGCTATTACGACAGGCATTATCTCCTCTCGTCTGCCAAGTCCATTACCACTTTTGACTTCATCCATTTATTGTTTCCTCCTTTTCATAAAAACATTTGCTCTAGAAGTTCCGACACTTCAATCTCGTTTTCTAAATCAAAGGGGTCGGCATAGACCAGAATCCAAGCTACTTCATTCCCAATGCATACTCAGATCTTATTCCGCCTAAATCTGGGAATTCACAATTTTATGTTTCCCCTTCTCTCTTAATCTTCCACCCTCACCAGTGCAACTGGCATGTGTCTGTGTGAACATTTGGAACAGCCAGCAAACCAATTATTCATCCTCTAGAAAACAAGATAAACCTGTCCCATACATCTAGCAATACCTAAATCTTGCGGATATGCATTTCATGACATACACTATTCTTCGGAGGTGGGCAATGGAATATATCTTCAAATATGAGACATTCGCTGACGTGGACATCGATGACCCGTTCTTCAGATCGCTTAAAGAAGATTATCCAGATTTTGAAACATGGTACAAGGGAAAAGCGCAATCAAGAACCGGCACATATACTCTTAGGAATCCTGACAGATCTGTCGGAGGATTTCTTTACATCAAGCAACACGAGCATGAATCAATCGTGCTGGAAGGAAAGACACTTCCTGAAAAGAACAGGACGAAGATAGGCACGTTCAAGATAGGGGAAGACAACGAAGGCAGCCGTTACGGGGAAGGGGCCATGGCAATCGCATTATGGACATGGCGTGATTCGGAAGACGAGGAAATCTATGTAACGGTATTTCCCAAGCAACAATCGCTCATAGAACTGCTTGTATTTTATGGGTTTGAACTGGCGGGAACAAAACCAAACGAAGAGTGTGTCTATCTGCGCTCGAACAAAAGAATTAACAAGAATCAGCCTTATGTCCTTTATCCATTTGCCCCTCAAGGGCGGAACGCTGGAATGCTCGCTATCGAACCACAATATCATGATAAGCTTTTCCCTTATGGCACTCTCAGACATACAGACCAGAACGTAGAACGGATCCCCGCAGGCAACGGCATCAAGAAAATCTACATCGGATTCCCGTTCAATGAGCCAGCATTCGAGAAAGGAGACATGGTATTCATCTATCGCAAGTCGGTGGTTGATCCTATACACAAGTCCGTCATCACCTCGTTCTGTCTTGTCAGCGACATGTTTTGGGTGAAGCGCTCTTGGAGAGCCCTCGTCAATATCGATGACTATCTCAAACATGTTGGCAACAAGAGCGTCTTCCCTGCACAAGAACTGGGAGACTTTTACTCAAAGAAGGAAAACCTTCTTATATTTGAACTCCTTTACCTCGGTTCGTTCGGAGAAGGGAACAATGTCAACTGCCAGACGCTCAAGAACAAAGGTTATTGGGCAAAAAACGTCCATCCATACCAGATCCAATTCAGCCCGGCTCAGACGACAGACATTCTATCCCTTGGGAGAGCCAATCCTATGCTAATCCTCATGTAAGTACACAAACGACTGAGGAGCCTGTCTGATCCCATAGGATTCCAAGCTTTTTGGTTCCTTGAAGCGCACGACGTTTGATAATCGGTACGCAACGGCTTTTTTATGACCTGAATAGTATTCGTCGAAGAACTGCTTGGTTATGCCAGACGTTAGTTTCGTCTCGCTCCATATCTTCGACGGCTCTCCTTCCAGTATCCCGTCGATGTCTGCCACACCAACAACCTTCATCTCAGGCCATGTGGAGTAAATCAACATCCGCGCCGGACATCTGGAAGGCATCACCTTGCGGTATTCATATTTCTTTTTCCCCGCCATGATGTTCCCTACATGGACAGGATTAATCGCAACCAGCAATGTACACATCCTACTCCTCCATTTCTTCTTTTCATCAGTGAACAAGTTTGATCATTCGTTGAAGGTCATCAGAATAATTCAATTTGATGATATCAAGGGGAACGGATAAATCACTTGCAACACTCTTCGCTATTCCTCGCTCTTCACCAAGGAATGTTTTCATCAATGATTCAGGATAATCCTTCCCATCTCTTTTCCTGAGGTTCATTACAATCATGCCCGCATCAAGTTCCAAAAGAACTATTTGCTTAATTGAAAGTTCCCTATACACGAATACAGGCAATCTCTCAACTGTGTTCTCTTGCGAAAGGATACAAAAATGTCCGGCAAGTAGCAACCTATCATTTTTCTCCAGTAGGAAAGCAACTGCTTCAGCAAGAAGTTGTTGATTGTTTACCGCATCCTTGACTTTCTTGTTCTTCCCATACTGTTCTCCATTCTTCTGTGATATAAGATCTCCCGCAGAATAATAAGGGATATGAGTAACCGATGAGACTCTGTTACATAATGTCGATTTCCCGACCCCATAGACACCAGCAACAAAACAAACCCCTTTCATACTTATTTTCCTTCACTCACAGAAAATCAGTTAGCGGAACCCCTTCTCTCTAACACTCCAACCTCAAGTGAGTATAGCGCAACAAACAACTGTTTTTTCTTCTCATATTTCAATGGGCAGCAATGCTCATATCAGTACGGATGATGGTGCAGCCACCCGATCACTTTCCCCAGCACCACAACCTGGTCGACATCGACGACCCTCGGCTGGTAGCGCGTATTCTCGCTGATGATCCGCAGCTTCTTGTCCACCGGGTCCTGTTCGACCCTCTTCACGTACGTCTCCCCCGCGATGGCGATCACATACACACCGTCACCATCGATGTACCCTTTCACGGCGAACACGAAATCACCGTCGAACAGCTGGATGCCGGTCATGGAGTCGCCCCTCACTTC
>JBAXYP010000321.1:0-2840 GCA_041670725.1 Sphaerochaetaceae bacterium | reverse complement strand
CCGAAGCGGTGAGCCCATATTACATTTTCATGCTTCGTCAGACGTTCATGTCCATTGATGACAGTTACATTGATGCGGCGAGGATTGATGGAGTGGGGAAAGTGGGCATCATTACCCGAATACTTGTCCCCATGTGCCGATCTACACTCTTCACCGTTACACTGGTGACCTTCACTTCAGGATGGAACAGTTATTTCTGGCCGAAGATCATCGCGAAGGAGGAGTCACACAGGGTGCTGACTGTAGGGCTCGCAAAGTTACGCGATACATTTGCAGGACAAGGCACGATGAACAATCATGAAATTATGGCCGGCGCGGTTATGGCGATTCTTCCTGTCGTCATCTTGTTTTTTGTCTTTCAAAAATACATGCTTTCCGGATACAGTAAAGCTGCAATGAAATGAGGAGGCAACCAATATGAAAGTTGTTGCACACCGCGGGTATAGCGGGCGATATCCCGAGAACACCATGCTTGCGTTCCAAAAGGCCGAGGAAGCCCGTGCGGATGAGATTGAGTTGGACGTCCAGCTTACAAAAGACGGGACGGTCGTCGTGATTCATGACGAAGTGGTCGACAGGACGACCGATGGGACGGGATCGGTCCGCGGCTACACCTTCAAGGAATTGGAGAAGCTTGATGCTTCCCAGCTTTGCCGGGGCACGTGTCCGGTACAGCGTATTCCGTCGTTCGAAGAGTATTGTGAATGGGCGACTCAGGCGCATTTGACTACGAATATCGAATTGAAAACAGGGCTTGTGTATTATCAAGACATCGAGAAAAAAACGATCGCCATTCTGGAAAAATACGATTTGTTGGGACGTGTCATGTTTTCGTCGTTCAACCATCTTTCCCTAGTGGAAACGAAACGTATCGCGCCCCAAGTCCCCGTCGGAGCGTTGATTGGGAAAACAGGTGTCGTCAATGCAGGCTTTTACTGCCAGAAGTACGGATTCGAGTTCTATCATCCGAGTTTTGATTCTCTTGATGACAATTCGGTCGCCGAACTGAAGGCACATCACATTGGAATGAACGTATGGACGGTCGACGGCATGCGGGAGCTGGAACAACTTGCTTCATGGAACGTTGATGGTGTCATCACCAATTACTGCACGGTCTGCAGACAATATCTTGACGGAGCGAAATGAAACGAAGTTTTCTTGTTGCGGTACTTACGTTGACTTTGTTGCTTTCTCTCGTTGCGGCTCCGATGGATCATTTCGCTGAAGTGACTGACCGAAATAGCGATGCAGGGAAACTCACCATGTATTTCGTTGACCTTGATGTTCCAAAAGGAAGCAAGGACAAAAGTGGGGATTGCACCATCATCATCAGCCCTGACGGCAAGGTGATGATGGTCGATTGTGGGCATCCTGATGCGGGAAAGGACGTTTTGAAAGTCTTGCATGCACTAGGAATTGGCCACATTGACATTTTCGTCAATTCCCATCCCCATATTGATCACCTTGGGGCGTTCCCGCAGGTCGCCGATGCCTGTTCTATCGGCAAGGTGTATCGTTCCGCGTTGGAATATGACACTCAGTACACACGTGCTTTCGCCGCCTCCGTCAAAAAATATGAAATTCCCGAGGAGATCATCGCCGATGGCAGTTCCTTCTTGTTCGGCGAAAAAGTGTCTGTGGATGTCCTGTGGCCGAAGGCGGGACCCATCACCTATCCCAAGGAATATCCGAGTAATGCGACGCAATTCATCAATGACACTTCGATCGTTCTGCTTCTCACATATGGAAAGAGCAAGGTGCTTCTCGGTGGCGACTTGTATCGTTCTGGCGAGCGAGATGTGATGAATATCCACGAAAGCGAACTGGCAAGTGACGTGGCGAAAGCGAATCATCACGGAAGCGATACCTCAAACCAGCGAAAATGGATCAAAACGGTGCATCCGCAAGTAGTCGTAGCGATGAACGACGTGATGGACAGTATGGATGTGTACCGTGATTACGTCAAATATGGTTCCAGGTTTTACCATACCCTGTATAATGGGACTATCAAGGTGCGGGTGGATGGAGACCATCATGTGACGGTCATTCCTCAGTATGAGAGCTGGGTGGAGAAAGGTGGAACGTGAAGGGGGGGGGCATGCAATCACGGGATATAAGGGATTTATTCGCTCAGTCGCCGATTATTGCGGCCGTCAAATCAGAGGAATTGTTGCAAAAAGCATTGGAAAGCGATTGTATGATGGTGTTTGTCCTGTATGGCACGATTTGCACGATAGACTCCATTGTGGATGCGTTGAAGGGACGGGGGAAAATAGCCATTGTCCATACGGACTTAATTGCGGGACTGGGGGGTAAAGATCCTGTCAGTATCGATTATATCAGGCAGCATACCCGCGCCGATGGCATTATCAGCACGAAGCAGAGCATGGTAAGGCGGGCAAAAGAACTTGGACTAATTGCAGGGGAGCGAACGTTCATGATCGACAGTATGGCCTTCTCGACGATTACCCAACATCTTACCTCTTGCAAGCCGGATTTCCTTGAAATAATGCCTGGTGTGGTAACTGCCATTATTCAGGAGATTCATGATATGGCGGATGTTCCTTTGGTTGCGGGAGGGTTGATCAGGGATAAAGCTGATATCCTTCGTGCACTGAACGGGGGTGCCTGTGCCATTTCCACGACGAAATCTGAGCTTTGGTCGCTCTAGTGAAGGAAACTTCTCCAAAAAAAGATTCATCCCTCTTGACATGTTGCGAGTATTTTGGCTATTTTGTTTGGGCACGCTCAAAACACCTAGTTGATGAGCGAGAGCTTTTTGACAGTTTATAAGTGAAGAGAAGAGAAGTTGAAAATTGACTGAACGATTACCGAAAGGT
>JBAXYP010000320.1:0-2842 GCA_041670725.1 Sphaerochaetaceae bacterium | reverse complement strand
TGTGGGGGTTGTCGCACTTGATGGAGCACTACAAGAAGGTGTGGAGGAAGGACAGGGCGGGGGTGTGGGAGATCAGGTCCATCTCCGCGGTGCTCAGCGTCGCCTGCGCCTTCGCGCTGCTCCCGCTGAACCTGCTGATGGTCCCGGCGGACACGGGGAGGTTCGTGATGGGTGTGGTGTACTCGGTGCTCATCTACGTCGCCCAGCTCACGGTGGACATGACGGTGGTGAAGAAGCTCGCCGTGGTGGCCATCGAGGAGAAGCTCAAGGATTTCGGGGTGACCGAGGATGACCTGGCGAAACTGAAGAAGGCGGCGAATGCTTAGCCTGATAAGCAGGTTCCTTGCAGGAGTGGCGGGGGCGCTGCTCCTGCTTCTCGGCGTGGAGAAAGGGAAGGTCAGGAAACAGGGCAAGGTGATCGAGGAACAGAAACAGGAGATCACCACGGCCAGAAAACAGGCGCAGGTCAACAAGACGGCGGTGCAGGCGATCCAAAAGGCGGCGGTGAGGGACGACACCATCCAGAAGGAGCAGAAACGTGAGGAGGCGAAGATCAATGAGACGAAGGCCACGGATGCGACCATTGCTGTTGCCAATGATGTTGTGTCTCGTTTTAACGCTCGGCATCGGTTGCCAGAGCACAAAGGGGACACCGGAACAAATTGAGATACCGGCATTCAGCGCGGTGAAGCCCACAGCGCCGGAACTGGAGGAAATGCCGTCTGATGCGGACGGGGCGATAAAGGCGCTGACCGTTGACCTGTCACGGCTGGACGGATACACACAGCAGTTGGAGGAATACATCACGGAGCAGGACGACTACTACCAGACGGTAATCATGACACTCGAAGAATAATTTGCTTACTGACAAGAAGTCACCAAGAGGATCACTCTGTGGCTTGGTCAAGCGAAATCATGATCTGACGAATAAGTGTGGATTCCTTTGCTTCCTCGGGATAAATCAAATAAGTGCCGCGTCTTATAGTAAACCCCGTTACCTCCAATTCCTTGAGGATGCCTTCCTTTATTTCATCTTTGCACACACTCAACGGGAGTACCGTCACCCCATGATTCTGGGAGACCAATTCCTTGATAATCGGGATACTCTCAATCTCAAGAATCACATTGTATCTTGAGATGTTGTCCTCATGGAGCGTCAACCAATCCTCGAACAGGATTCTGGTTGATGATTTTCCGTGTCTGAGAATGAATTTCTCCCCCCTGAGGTCCTGCATATGGACACCGCTTTCCCCCGCAAAGTGATTTTTATTGCTTACGATAAGGCCAAGCCTGTCATCCATGATTCGTTTGGAAAGGAATTTCCTGTCGGCCATCTTCTCGTCACATATAGAGAAATCAAATTCATAGGTTTTCATGCGTTCATAAAGTTCGACCATTGGGTGCACATGGAAGTTCACAGATATCCTCGGGGTGCGTGAAAAGATTATAGTAAACAAGCGGGGGATTAGGTATTCGCTTGCGGTCGGTGTCATCCCAATATCGATTCTCCTGCGATTCTGCTTGTACTCATCAATGGCTTGATGCATAGCATCATCGACGTTCTTCATCCTTTTGAAGTATTTGAGCAAATAAGCACCCTCTTTCGTAAGCACCAAGTCCCGTCCATTTTTTTCAAACAGCGTGACACCAAATTCTTCCTCAATGCTTTTGATATGCTGGCTTATTGCGGGTTGCGTGAGATGAAGCAAGTCCCCGGTACGTGTAAAACTTTTTGTTTCCGACAATGTGATAAATGAAAAGACCCTCGGGTTAAGTATCATTAGTTTTCCTTATACATATATTAAATAATCAAATGAAACATAAGCATACGTTATATTATGCTGGCCTCGGTGGACTGTCAACAAATATAATCATAATTTATTCTTATATAAATAAATATAATTTTACTTTCACCCGAAATTACAGGATACTGTCGCCGAACAGTTGGAGGGAATTGCATGGCGTTCACTTTTTCAGGCATACCGCAAGACACGCTTGTCTTGTCCACTGTCGGCATGATGCTTTTGCTTGGTTTCGTGGGAAGCCGATTCACAAAGTTGCTCCGGTTGCCCAGCGTGACAGCTTATATCCTTGTGGGGGTCGTGTTTGGGCCTGAGCTGGTAGGGCTTTTCCCCGCACAGGTCCTTTCCCATATGGATTTCCTCACGGACATTGCGCTTTCCTTCATAGCGTTTGGCGTGGGGCGGTATTTTAAAATCTCGGTCCTTCGTGAAAACGGAAAGAGCGTTTTCGTTATCACTCTTTTCGAATCTTTGTCAGCGGCTGCCATTGTTATGTTTGTGATGCATTCTGTGTTCAGCTTTTCTTTGACCTTCTCATGCATCATGGGGGCGATAGCATCTTCCACTGCACCCGCAAGCACAATCATGACGATTCGGCAAACCAACGCAAAGGGGCCGTTTGTCCAGACCTTGTTGCAGGTCGTTGCGCTTGATGACCTTGTCGCTCTCGTGGCCTTTTCCGTGGCTGTCGCAGTCGGACAATTGTCTGATGGTGAGGACATAAACACTTGGCAGATCATTGTCCCTGTGGCTACAAACATCATTTCCATTTTCTTGGGGGGATGCCTTGGACTGTTTGTCTCTTGGGTATTCTCGATCAAGAAGAAGCATGACAACCGGCTTGTGATCCTTCTTGCATGTTTTTTCCTCAACGCCGCGATTTGCGATGTCCTGAGTGTATCGCCTCTCCTTTCCTGTATGATGCTTGGCATGGCGTATGTGAACCATAGCGGCGATGAGTCGGTGTTTGACCAAGTGGCTGATTTCTCTGTCCCATTCCTCCTGCTGTTCTTCGTCCTGGCAGGATCGAAACTCTCGAT
>JBAXYP010000319.1:0-2845 GCA_041670725.1 Sphaerochaetaceae bacterium | reverse complement strand
TCACCGAGCGATTTCTCGCCGTTTTCCGCCTGTTTTTGTGTTGCGCGACTTCCCAGTTCCAGTGCATCCAGAATTTCCTGTCCTTTCGCGTTGACCATGGTCAGCGTGTTTCCGTACGGATGCACTTTGATCAGCGCCCCATAGGTGATGTCGCCCGTCGGGATCTTCGCTCTGATTCCTCCGCCGTTGACGAAGGCGATATCCGAGCCAGCCACCGTCCGATACGCGTCGGCGCACAAATCCCCGAGATTCGTCTCACGGTTACGGACGAGTCTGAGACCGTTCGCCCCGGCGATGTTCAGGTCGACGTCCGTAAATCCGATCACCTGATTGAGGGCATCCTCATACTTTGCCTTGATGGAATCCACGAACGCGGTCATATCGGCGTCCTTGTCAGGATACTCGCCGATCAAGCTCGTCGTTACTTCTCCTCCGGTCGTGATGACCATCATCCCGATATTGTTGAGTTTCGTCCCCGTCGAGGAGAGGAGTACGTTCTTTCCCGCCTTGTCCTTGTAGACATCGCAAGGAATCACCGAATGGGAATGACCGTCAAGCACTGCGTCCACCCCGGTGGTATGCTCGATCATGTCGATCGAACGGAACGGAGCTGAGGAATCATCGATGCCCAGGTGTGCGAGGACGACGACGTAATTCGCTCCAAGGCTTCTGACCTCATCGATGTTTTTCTGGATAACCGCATAGAACGCGTCGGGATCGGAACCATAAAAATCAAACACGAATTTCCCGTCTTCCTGAAAATAGGTCGGTGTTGATTTCGCGATGCTCTCTGGCGTGGACACACCGATGAACGCCACTTTCTTGTCTCCGTATGTTTCAATCACATATGGCTTGACTTTGGAAAGCGGATTCGGCGCCTTTCCCGTATAGCGGATGTTGCAGGCGAGATACTGCATGTCCGACTCATCGATCAATTGGGAAAGTCTGGTCATACCGTAATCGAATTCGTGGTTTCCGATGGCGCCAAACGCATAGCCGGCTTTATTCATGATCTGGACGGGATACTCTCCTTGGGAAACCGATCCCATCTCTTCTCCCTGGATTGCGTCGCCGCAATCGACGAGCACGACATACGGGGTTTTCGTTTCCGCTTCCTTCTTCACCGCGGCGAGTCCCGCGTACCCGAGGTCCTCATCCACTCCGCAGTGGACGTCGTTTGTGTACAGCACCACAACATCGTTCTGGACTTCGTAGGTCGGTTGGGCAAACAGTGCCGCCACCGCCATGAATACAACCAGAATCGAACCGATCATCCTTCTTCGTTTCATACCCACCTCCATGAGTAATTCATAGGAGTATTGTATCATATCCGTTTTCGTGCTGGTCTTTTTTCAAGGGGTGCCTCAAGAAAATTCAAAGAAGGGCATGATATGTGCTCCCGATTTCGTTTGGGATGTCTCTATTACCCCGGACATGAAGAGTAAATCTCCTTATGCCGTTCGATGCGACATCGCATATGTTTGATGGGCAGTGAAAACGTCCAGATATGGGGCAAGAGAAAGCACGGAGACACTTCCACGATCAGTGCATAGTGTGTTTCTTTCCTTTTCGGATTTTTTCGGCGTATAAAAAAACCTCATCTCAACCGCGCAAAGCGTTGCTGAAATGAGGTTTCGTGATGGAGATGCGGGGATTCGGACCCCGGTCCAAACGTGCCATCCAATGGCGTCTACATGCGTAGCCTTCGGTTTGGTATTCGGATGGTTGTATGCCCGATGGCAAGCGTTCATCCACCCTATCCTGCTTTGTTTCCCCCGAAGCACACAGGCCTTTCTCCGGAGTAGCTCCTGTTTTTACAGGTATCCGGCGCTTATGAGCTGCAGCGACCGGACCTGCTTGTTATCGTGCTTTACGCAGCGAGAGCAAGTACTGCTTCGTCAGAGACGAACTCGTCTTCTTTCTTGGCAGATAAATCTTTTGCTAGTTTCAAGAGTTGGCGCTCTGCATGCGGTCATTGACCTGATCTACCGCCTGTCGAAACCAAAACATCCCCTTCGCTTATCATGTGTATCCTACTATACCTTGAAATCGGGACAAAAGCAAGTCTGGTTCAATATTCCGTCTTTTTCCGTACCGGCTGTGTGTCGAGCCATGCATCCAGTGAGGCGAATACTTGCTGGAGATCGGAAAAACGAAGATCGGCCGCATCGTCCTGAGGCGTAGGTTGCGCGTTGACGATCACAAGCGGCGCGCCTCCTTTGCTCGCATAATAGGGAAACGACGCGGCGGGTTGTACGGTCAAAGAGGAGCCGAGGACCAAACAAAGGTCGGTATGGGTGAAATCCTCGTACGCCTTTTCCATGACGAAGCGATCCAGGGATTCCCCGTAAAAGACGATATCGGGTTTTACTACGGCGTGGCATCGATCGCAATACGGCACTTTTCCGGCGAGCACCTTATCCGCGATTTCCCGATATCCATAGGACTGTCCGCAATTCGTGCAATGATGATGCGCGATGGAACCGTGGACGTCATAGACATTCTTGCTGCCCGCCCGTTCGTGAAGCATATCGATGTTTTGGGTGAACAAGGATGTGAGATACCCCTTTTCCTCCATTTTTGCCAGAGTCGTATGAACGATCGTCGGTTGATACCTGTCCGCTTTGTACCAGACATCCTTTGCCCATTGGTAGAAGATGTCGGGACGTTTGAAAAAGAAGTCCACGGAAATGATGTCTTCGACATCCATCCCATGCCACGGATCGGTATACACGCCATGAGCACCACGGAAATCGGGAATGCCGGACAACGTGGAAACGCCTGCGCCGGTAAACGCGCAAAGTCGCCTTGCGCCCGAAATCATTTCTTCCAGTTTCTTCATTTT
>JBAXYP010000318.1:0-2866 GCA_041670725.1 Sphaerochaetaceae bacterium | reverse complement strand
GCATATACGGAAGGAACGCCAAGCTGTCGGTTTGCGAATAGGAGCCTGCATTCCCGTACCGTTTCGTCCGTATACCGCAACATGAAGAGGAAGCAATCGGACGGAATGTCGTAGCGGCGAAGTACAAGTTCGTCACGACGATCCCGAGAAAGCGCCTCGAAGACCGGTACGGACGATGTGCGTGCCATGTGTAGGACGGGATCGAAACCATTGCGTCGTACGATGGAACGAGACGATGGTACCGGTATGCAGACGGAGCCCTTGGGCAAGTCGCGCCGGATCATTTGCGCAAACGCCGCGGCGATTTTCTTTTCCCTCCCATACACGTATCGGCCAAGGAGACTTGCAAGGATGCCGCCGTCCCTGCCGTATGCCGCAACGTGTTCGGAACACCACCAGCAAGGATAGGAAAAGTCCCACCGAGGCCTGCCGCAGGTCGGACAGCGTTGGAGAAATCGCGATATGAACGTTTCCTTGTCGATTTCACGAAGGCAACGGGGACAAAGTGGTTTGTCAGAGAGGTTTCCGCATTGTACGCATATCATGCATGCGATACCGTCATTGCTCGCCGTTCGGTCGTTTGAGATTCTTGAGCTTTTGTATCAACGCCATCGCCTCGAGCGGCGTCGAAGTGTCCACATCGAAATGATCAAGGAGATCGTACATTTGGTCGAGCAAACGTACGGACGCTTTCTGCGTATCGGTAAGGGCCGGTTCCGAGGAAAACAACGAAGGCTGTGAGCTCGCAATCGCGTATTCGACGTCATGGCGACGCTGGAACGAGCGGGCTTCGCGAAGCACCGGATACGGGACTCCCGCAAGTTTTGCGACATTCAGGCCGTAGGAACTTTCCGCAACTCCTTCAATCACTTTGCGGAGGAAGATCACGGTACTTCCCTCCTCGCTGACTTTCAGCGTAAGGCGTTGGATGCCCTGTACGTCCATTTCTGCCAGCTCGTGGTAATGCGTGGCAAACAACGTTTTGCATCCCATCGCGATCAACTCATTCATCACCGCATACGCGATGGCCATTCCGTCCTGGGTGCTGGTTCCCCGTCCCAGTTCGTCCACGATGACGAATGAGCGTTCCGTTGCGGTGCGGAGAATCAGTGACGCTTCCTGCATCTCGACGAGGAACGTCGATTCCCCTTTTGCCAGATTGTCGCTCGCGCCGACTCTGCAATACAGTCGGTCGACGGGCTTCATCACGACTTCCGCGGCGGGGACGAAACTTCCGATTTGCGCGAGCAGGACGATCAGCGCGTTTTGCCTGAGATACGTTGATTTCCCCGCCATATTCGGGCCGGTGATCAGGCAAAACCGGTTCTTGTCCGCAGAGATGTCCAAATCGTTCGGCACGAACGTACCCGTCTCCATCTGATCCTCGACTACCGGATGGCGGCCGGCTTTGATGGAAAGCGTGTCTTCGTCAACCAAGACGGGCTTGTGATAGTCTTTCTTCCGTGCGGTAAGGGCGAGAGAAGAGAGCACGTCCACGCGGGAAAGGAACGACGCAATCTCTTTTAATGACGCGCTTTGCGCGGCGCATTGGGAAAGGAGCGATTCGTACACTTCACGTTCCCGCGCCTCCGCGGCGAATCCACTTCGGAGGATATCCGTCTCCAACGCGATGAGTTCGTCGGTAGTGTACCGTTCCGCGTTTACCAACGTCTGTTTTCGGTAAAACGAGGACGGGACGCGGTCCGTCTGTCCCTTGGAAACTTCCATATAATGACCGATGATCTTGTTTGACGACAGTTTAATCGTAGTGATTCCCGTCTCGCGTTTCACTTTTTCCAGATAGGAATCCAGCAAACCTTTTCCGTTTCCCTTCACGTTGCGAAGCCTGTCAAGCTCGGTATCGAATCCATCGTTGATCACCTCGCCTTCGGCGAACGGTCCTTGGGTTTGCTCGTTTATCCCCTTCGCGATATCGCCCATCACGTCCAACAACGCATCAAGCCGTTGCTTCGTCAATGCAGGGGAAAGCAGTTTCTGGTACATGGAGGAGTCGAGGGAAAGCAAGTTTACGAAACACCCCACCGTTTTTTGGATGCCCACCAGATCCTGCGGATAGGAACGGTGCATCGCGATACGCGTGGAAAGCCGTTCCAAGTCCAGCGCTTCCCGCAGGATGGCTCGCACGGAGGAAAGGGAATCAGGATGGTCGTAATAGAATTCGACCCATCGTTGGCGTGCGAGAATCTCTTCTTTTTCCACGAGAGGGAAGGAAATCCAATTCTTCAGCGTCCTCGCTCCGCCGCTGGTCATCGTCTGATCGATCGTGGAGAACAGGGTGAACCGTGACGAACCATCCTGTTGGTTGGAAAGCAGTTCGAGGTTTCGTCGCGACGCTTCGTCAATGCAAAGGTACTTTTCACGAAGAACGGTACCATAGCCGGTGATCTGTGCGAGGCTCGCTTTTGCAGTATCCTCCAGATAGGAAAGCAAAGCGCCGCCTGAAGCCAATGCGGGATCGTCCTCTTCGAAACCGAACCCTTTGAGGTTCGTCGTTCCGACTTGTTTGCAGAGTTTCTTGAATGCATCTTTCTGCCGAAACTCCCAATCGGGAAGTTTGGTCACCATCGCTCCGCGTCCGTCGACAACCCCCTGAAAATCCTGATGGAGGAAATAGTCGTCTTCCCCCACGAGGATTTCGCGCGGCCCTACCTGTTCCAGCAATGCAAGCAACGAGACGAATCCTCTGTCCTGCGGGACAGTCGACATAACGAATTCGCCGCTGGTAATGTCCGCATAGCTGACGGAAAGCGCCTTCCCGTAGGATATGCACAGGACATAGCAAGGATTCCGAGCATCAAGAAAATCGTCATCGACCACCGTGGCCGGAGTCACCACTTGGATCACT
>JBAXYP010000317.1:0-2876 GCA_041670725.1 Sphaerochaetaceae bacterium | reverse complement strand
GATCTGTGTGGCGATATACCAGGAGCCCATATTCATCATGGCGATGGAACCGTTCTGAAACTGGCCGGAATAGTGGATGGAAGAAGCCTTCAGCGTGGCATAGTTTTGGCAAATGCCGTCGTTCTGTTCTCCAAGCACCATTTCATAGTATGGTTTCAGGTAATCGTACGGCGGCTGTATGATGGTATGCTTCCCATCGAGAATACCGAACAACTGGACGCAGCTTCTCCACGTATGATAGTGGCAGCCGTATACTTTGTTGGCTCCGTTGCCGCTGGTCATCTTGCGTGCAAGGGCGTCATACTGGGCGAACGTCATGTCGTTGGTCGGATACTGGATGCCGGCTTTGTCGAACAATCCCTTATTGTAGAACACCACCCAGAAATCGGAGCGGAACGGAAGTGCGTACAGATTGCCGTTCACGGAAATCTGTTCGGTAGTTCCCCCGTATTGCTTGGTGTCGATCTTGTCCTTGGCGATGTAGTCGTTCAGGTTGACGATCATGTTTTTCTTCACCAGGTTGTTGTAGCCCGGGATGTCCTTGATCGTCACGACGTCGAACTCACTGCTGCCGGAAGCGAGTTGGGTCTGCAGGGCGGTCATGAAGTCCGCCGAACCGAGATCCACCATACGGATGGTGACGTCAGGATGCTTTGCTTCGTATGCATCGATGATCGGCTGGTAGTATGCGGTGGAACCGATGTCCCAGACCGCCCAGACCAGTTCGGTCTTTCCTTTCTCCGTTGCGGGCGTCTCGGCCGTGCCGTTCGCGAACACGCCAAAGACCGCCATCAGTGCGACGAGCGCCAAAACGATTGTCTTTTTTAGATTACGCATCTACAAAACCTCCTCATGCGCGATTTCTTGCATTAATACTAAAAGTATTAACCTGTTTTCAATTGACGTATATGGAAAATTCCATGCAATGTATGGAATTTTTGCATGATTTGTTTCTATACCATGCAGTTTTTCGTGAAAAGATGTCATTTTTCATACACGCTGTTTTCCATGATTTGGAGTACACTGTCGTTATGGCACGGCACACGCTCAAACGTCAGATTCTCTTTATTTCCACTATCGTCATGGCACTGGTGGCGTTGTGTGTGGGATTTCTTGTTGGCTTTTCGTACAAGCGGTACGCATTTAAGGGGAGAATCGCTTCCACGCAGTTCAATCTTCAGCTTGTTTCCGCTTTGACTGCGAGCGACATGCGAAATATTACCGAAGCCAGACGCCGGATTCGACAGGACAGCGCCATCGCCGCATGGTTGGAGAAGCCGGAGGATTCCATGACGATGCTGGATGCGTTCGACGCACTAACGGGCATCTTTGCCGAAAATCGTTCGCAGGAGCATTTTTACCGGATGCTCATCGTCGACAAGAACCGGACCAATTTGATTCAGGTGGGGGCCCAAATGGTGGAAAGCAAGAAGGTGTCGGTGGACAACATCGAGGAACTTTTTACCCCTGAAGAGGCGGGACGGCCGTTCTGCGACATTAGGAACGATCCGTTTCTTTCCTCCGGCTTGGGGCAGGTGCTTCCCGTCATCCAGCCGTTGTACGGATTCGAGTCCCAGACGGATGGACCGCTCGGCTACTTGGTGATGGAAATTTCCGTATCGTTCCTTACCGATCGTCTGGCAGGATACCACAGCGATGAGGAGAGCCCTTTGTATGTGGTGCTGGGATCGGACGTATATCGGTACGAGAAGGGAAAGTTCGTCTCTGACGGTACCGTAGGATGGGAAGTGCCGAAAGATGTCGCTTCCGTGACGAGAACGCGTCTGAAGAAGAGAATGATGGTCAGTACGCGGGTGGACGGGGCGGATATTTTCCTTTCCCAAGCGGTACCGTATTCCAGCAAAGACGAAACAGTACCGCTTTTCTTGATCATCCTGATGGTCGTCGCGATGTTGCTCGGGTTCTGGACGTTGCTCACATTGCTGCTCAACAAGGAAGTGCGCGAACCGGTGGCCGCCATCAGACGGAAAATGCGTTCCGTAGCCGGAGGTGATTTTTCCCGGGATTCTTCCATTGAATACGATTCGGAAATCGGAGACATCGGTCGGGGTATCAATGAACTGTCCGCCCAAATGGACGGCTTGATCAAAGGCAGGATTTCCGACGCAAAGGAGAAGCAAAGACTCGAATACCGGATACTTCAGGCGCAGATCAATCCCCATTTCCTTAACAATACGCTGAATTCCATTCGCTGGATGGCGACGATCCAGAAAGCCTCCGGTATCGCCGAAATGACCACCGCTTTGGCGAATCTTCTCAGGCATGTGTCCAAAAACAGCGGGCAGGCATGTACCATCGAAGAAGAACTTTCCTTGCTGGACGATTATTTCGTCATTCAGAATTACCGTTACGGTGGAACCATTGCACTAAAGAAAGAGGTTCCTGAGCGGTTCCTTACGGTGAGACTCCCCCGTTTCACGTTCCAGCCGATCGTGGAAAACGCCATTTTCCACGGTCTTGAACCAAAGGAAGGAGGAGGAACGATCACCATCAGTGCCGGGGAGACGGAGAATGGGGATGCCTTGTTCACCGTCGCCGACGACGGTGTGGGAATGGATGCCGCTCAGGTACGGGCGCTTCTTGAGAGGCGGGACATCGGAACGGACGGTATGTTCAAGTCCATCGGAATGTATAATGTGAACCAACGGATCGTCTACATGTACGGATCGAAATACGGCATGAGCGTGGAGAGCGCGCCCGGGGAAGGAACCCGCGTGCTGATCCTCCTGCCGATGAGCAAAGAGGAGGCAACCTGATGTACAACGTGGTTATCGCCGATGATGAGCCTCTCTCTTTGATCGGCATGAAGTCGATCATCCCATGGGATGAGCACCACGCCAGGATCGTTGCCACGG
>JBAXYP010000316.1:0-2879 GCA_041670725.1 Sphaerochaetaceae bacterium | reverse complement strand
TCGATGATTTGCATCTGGATAGGAAAGGGATCGTCGCCGTGACGATGCCGGGGTTTGGGACGACGAAGCGGACCAAGAGCAATGCGTCCCGCCTTGCGGAGGCACTGGGGGTCACGTTGCTTTAAGTGGACATCAGCAAGGCCGTGCGGCAGCATTTCTCCGATATCGGACAAGACGAGGGGGTGGAGGATGTCACATACGAGAATTCCCAGGCGCGCGAACGTACCCAGATCCTGATGGATATCGCCAACAAACGCGGTGGACTGGTTATCGGAACGGGAGATCTTTCCGAACTCGCGTTGGGGTGGGCGACGTACAACGGCGACCACATGTCCATGTACGGCGTGAACTGTTCCGTTCCGAAAACGCTGGTTCGTTTTCTTGTCCGCCATGCCGCCATGCGGATGGACGGTTCCGCCAAAGCGGTTCTTCTGGACATCATCGATACGCCGGTCAGTCCGGAATTGCTTCCTGCGAAAGAGGACGGTACGATCAGCCAGGTGACGGAGGATATCGTCGGCCCGTACGAACTTCATGATTTTTTCCTGTATTATCTGGTGCGCTGGGGCTTTACCCCGAAGAAAATCTATCGTCTCGCGTGCTATGCGTTCGACGGAATCTATACCAATGCGGTGATCCTGAAATGGCTCGTTGTGTTCTGCAAACGGTTTTTTGCGCAACAGTTCAAGCGTTCCTGCCTGCCGGACGGACCGAAAGTCGGTTCCGTGACTCTTTCCCCGAGGGGGGATTGGCGAATGCCGAGCGACGCGTGCGTCACGTTATGGCTTGAGGAACTTGAACGAATCACTCCGTAAAAAAATTTGTATCCTTTTTATATGAGTTTTGTTTATTTCTATGCATATGAAACGTAAGAGGCTTTTCATCGTGCTGTTGCTCTGCATAGCAAGCGGTGCCCTTGGTGCGCGTCCGCTTTCCACCGCATCCCTGAACGTGGTGGGCGGTTACGCGTACGACGGAAGCGACGATTATTTTGCGGGAATGGGTTCGTTCGAGCATTGGCATATCGGAGGCGGACTTTCGGCGCGATTTTCGTTGTTGACGGCGGATGTCATGTTTTTGCCGTCGGGGTATTCGGATGATGAGAACAAACTGGGGATCATGATGATGCCCGGCCTTTCCATTCCGCTTTCCGTGGTTTCGAATCTTGAGATCGGATTCGGTCCGTCCATCGGGTTGCTGATTCCGAAGACAAGCACCACCGACAGCAAATTCCAGTATGAAATGGCCGACGGTTCCATACGGGAATCGGGGACGTCGTTTTCCACATTGTTCATGCAGAGTACGTTGTATTGGAAAGTGGCGATCTCTGCACAACTTGGTGATTTTGGATTTCATGTCGGCTATCTCAGTCCGACGGAATTGTCGCTGGAGACCATCAAGGATATCCAACCTTCCTCTTTTTTCCTCTCTGAGGGGGGAATGCTGATGCTTGCGTTGAGCTTGGATATTTACTGATGAAGAGAGGCGAATGATGAGGAAACGGTTCCTTTTGATCGCCATCTTGCTCTGCCTTTCGTCTATGGCGTTTGCCGTGCAGGGCGTGAGTGTCGGCCTTGGTGGCGGAGCGTATGCGGGATTGCCGGTGGGGCAAAACGGGTACGGTGTCAGTCTGGAAGGCCGTGCGAAGGTTATGTGGTTCGGTTTTACCGTTTCCGGTTCCTGCTTTTTCCAGGGGACGGGAGGCCATGAGTTTTCTGTGATGGGGAGTGTCGGACCTTCGGTGGATCTCGGCGGTAAAATCCGTTTGGGACTCGAAATCGGTCCTCGGTTCCGCGTTGTCGTGGATGCCGATGGGAATCCGTTTCTCTATGATATGGAGGGTGACCTCGTTCCTGCCGTACGTACGCTCGACTACTTTTCTTATTCCCCCGTTTCGTATCGGGCCACCATTGAATGGATTGCTGGACATCTCGTCTTCGGTGTGGCGTATCAGGTGGATACGAAATACCGGTTCAAACGATGGTCGGAGGTGAAAGAACTGGGCTCGGTGGATTGGGAGACGGGAACTGTAGGCTGTACGATCAAATATATGTGGTGATTTTCTTGCGGATTTGAGAAAATGCGGATATGATAAAACAACCATGAGGTGGACTATGAAGAAAAAATTTTTACTTGTTATGCTCGTAACGGTGATGCTCGTGCCATCATTCCTCTTCGCCAAAGCTTTTAGTTTCAGCTTGGGCGGTGTCGCGATGTATAACGTCTTGGCGGGGGAAGTCACCGATGATTACTCGCAGATGGGAAAGATCGAGAATTACAATTTCGGTGCAGATCTTCGCCTGAAGCTTTTGATGTTTGATATTACTGCGATGGGGCTGTATAACGGCAAATCGACGACCGCGGGATATCCTGAGATTTCCGGAATCGTCACCGCCGGTCTGGCGTTCGACCTTGCCGATTTCATCCGCGTCGGCGTGGGCATCGGTCCGCGTCTGTCCGTACAGAACGACGGGGATTCCTGGAAGGTGTATCAGGGGGATACTGAGGTGGGGGCCAATTTCAAGGATGCCCTGATGAACGCCCCGATGACCTACCGGGCGATGGTGGATTTCATGCTCGGCGGAGTTTCCGTGGGGGCGAGCTACATGGTTGACACTAAGTATACCTTCGAAAATGCTCGTGAGGTAAAGAATTTGGTCGACTGCAATTGGGAGAGCGGCAAGCTGGGGGTTTCCCTGTTGCTGAACGTCCAGTAAGCGTCCGTTGCCCCAAGAAAGAGGGCTTGCGTCGAAAGATGCAAGCCTTTTTTGGTTTGCCAGCATGGGTGTTATCTAGACGGTGAAAGTCCGTTGCAGGATGCGATACAGGAGGAGGAAAACAGACCTGAACTGCTAGCCAGAGGCAAGGGCGTACCAGCG
>JBAXYP010000315.1:0-2892 GCA_041670725.1 Sphaerochaetaceae bacterium | reverse complement strand
GATCGGAGGCGTACAAAATGCCGTGGCTAGGAACCTGTATCCACAATCCACCTCCACCGCACACGGTCCCGTTCATTCTTCGTTCGGAGGCGGTGGGTTCGTCGGAGGTGGATTCGGAGGCGGTGGCGGGGGAGCGTGGTAAAAACCGCTCAGCTTTGCTTCAGAATCTCCTGAAACTGGTCAAACTCCGCTTCGACTTTGCTGTTGTCGCTCTTGTCGCACAGACTGAAGACGATAAGAAAGAGCGTAGCGATGATGAAAGCGGGAAGCAGTTCGTACAAGTCAAAGATGCCTCCCTCTAGTTGTTTCCATACAATGACGGTGACGCCTCCGCTTATCATTGCCGCGATGCAGCCTTTGCGCGTCGCTTTTTTCCAGAATACCGAGGCGAGGATCGCGGGGCCGAAAGTGGCGCCGAAACCCGCCCATGCGTAACTGACGATCCGGAAGACCGAGGAATTGGCGTCCAAGGCAAGAAAAATGGCGATGAGCGTAATGGCTATGACGGAAATCCTGCTGACCATCAGCACTTCCTTGTCGCTCGCCTTCTTATGGACAAACGTCTTGTACAGATCCTCTGCGAAGGCACTTGAGGCGACAAGCAACTGGCTGTCCGCCGTGCTCATGCTGGCCGCGAGGATCGCGCAAAGGAAGATGCCTGCGATAAACGTCGGGAAGAGAAGCTTGGCGCTGTCGATGAACACCGATTCCGCGGCGGCTTGGTTCGCATAGGCCGGAGAGATGATCAGTTTGCCGACCACGCCGACAATCAAGGCGCAGAACATCGAGATGGAAACCCAGATCATCGAGATGTGGCGAGCCGTCTTGATATCCTCGTTCCGTCTGATGCTCATGAACCTGGTGAGAATGTGGGGCATGCCGAAATACCCAAGGCCCCATGCCAATGTGGAGATTGCGTTCATTATGCCGTATTTCTCTCCTGAGAATGGATTGACGAATTGGGTTCCCATCGCCTCGAGATTGCTGAACGTCGAAGGAAGTCCGCCCGCGTGCCTGATACCAAGGAACATCGTGATGCCTAGTGCGATGAACATCAGGGTCCCCTGTATGAAATCCGTCGATACGACCGCGCGGTACCCCCCCATCAGCGTATAACCGAGGATTACGGCGACGCCGAGCAACAGCCCCGTGTAGTAACTCATGCCGAACACCGAGGTGAACAGTTTTCCGCATGCGACAAAACCACTTGCCGTATAAATGACGAAGAACAGGATGATCAGGACGGCGCCGATGGATTTGATGATTCCGCTTTTGTCATGGAACCGATTTGCAAGAAATTCCGGGATGGTGATGGAGTTCTTCGCTTGGACGGTGTAAATCCGAAGTCGCTTGGCGACGAACAGCCAATTCAAGTAGGTGCCGATGAGAAGTCCCAGTGCCGTCCAGAAAGCTTCTTTCAGCCCCGTAAAATAAGCGACGCCGGGGAGCCCCATCAAAAGCCAGCTCGACATGTCCGATGCCTCTGCGGAAAGTGCGGTGAACCACGGCCCCACGCTTCTTCCCCCGAGGAAGTAATCGTCGGTTTTCTTCGTTTTTTTCATCGTGACGAATCCAATGATCAGCATCAACGTCAGGTAAATGATGAACGCCAGAAGCGTCAAAAGATTTGCATAAGTCATCTCCCAACCCCTTGCACATACATAAGATGGTACAAGCATACCGGAAAGCATGGCCGGGAGACAAGAGAAGCATGAGTTCAGAATGCATATTTATGCAAAAAAATCTATATCATTTTCATTATTGTTCGTATCGTATTTTTTGCCAGATCGTATTGTACTTGTCCAGATTTTCCCCGAGATCGACGTATAATTCGCTGTTGACGATGTCTTCCGGCTTGAAGTAGGGAGTCGTCGTTTGATATTTACCGGCGTCGGTGTTCACCGTGCTCGGATAGTTAAACGCATCAAGGAACCGCGCGTACACCTTCGGACTGCAAAAGTAATTGATGAACTGGTAGGCATAATCGACATGTTTGGCGTCTTTCGGGATGACGAAGTTGTCGATGTAGCTGACGCCGCCCTCCTGTGGGACAAAGAAGTCAATGTTGCCCCATTCATCCTCAGGTACTTCCTGGAAGACGTTTTCCGCATAGCAGTGCACAATGTCGAATTCTCCGTTCGCAAAACTTTTGCCGAAGCTCTCCGAGTCGAATTTGACGAGATTGGGTTTCCATTTCGTGATGATCAGGTCGGCCGCTTCCTCTAGTTGTTCATCATCCGTCGTATTGGCGCTGTAACCGAGGTGTTTCAACGCAGCGCCCATTACCTCGCGCATATCGTCCAGCATGGACATTTTGCCTTTGTATCGGGTGTCGGAGAAGATGGACCAGTCTCGCGCATAGTCGGTGACTTTCGCCTTGTTGACGGCGATGCCGCTGCCACCGGCGAAGTAGGGGACACTGTATTGCATCTGAGGATCGTACGCCGCCATTTTGTTGATTTCCGGCCTAATGTATTTCAGGTTGGGAATCTTGTTGTGGTCCATCTCATGAAGCATGCCAAGCTTGATCATGATGGAAACGTAGTCCTGGGAAGGAACGATCAGGTCGTATCCCTTCGCGCCACCGGCTTGGACTTTCGCGAACATCTCTTCGTTGGATGCAAAATTGTCGACGATGACGGTGATGCCCGTTTCTTTCTTGAACGACGCGAGGATGTCATCCGGTGTATAATAAGTCCAGTTGTACAAGTACAAGACTTTGTCTTCCGTTTGTGTTTTTCCGCAACCGGTGAATATCAATCCCGAGATGAAGAACATGATCAGGAGCAACGATGAATGCCGTTTCAATTTCCCACCTCCCCAATTTGCTTCGGAGTATATCAGCCGCACCTAAAATGTAAAGCACTTTCGGGGGCGTTTCCCATGAAAAAG
>JBAXYP010000314.1:0-2932 GCA_041670725.1 Sphaerochaetaceae bacterium | reverse complement strand
CCCCGGCGGAAGGATCCTCAATGGTGCGGGCACCGATCAGAATCTTACGTATTTCAATTGCTATGTCATTCCGTCTCCGAAGGACAGCAGAGGCGGTATCATCAACAGTCTTGGGCAGATGACGGAGATTATCAGCAGAGGCGGTGGCGTGGGGATGAATCTCAGTTCCCTCAGGCCGCGTCACAGTTATGTGAAAGGCGTCAACGGTCGTTCCAGCGGTTCGGTCAGTTGGGGAGCATTGTTTAGTTTCGTCACGGGTCTGATCGAACAGGGAGGCAGCAGGCGCGGCGCCTTGATGTTGATTCTCAACGTCTGGCATCCGGACATCATCGACTTCATCAACTCGAAGCGGGAAATGGGAAAGATTACCAATGCGAATATTTCCGTGGGTATCACCGACGACTTCATGGATGCGGTGAAAGCGGACAAGGACTGGGATCTCGTGTTTCCCGATACGTCCGATCCCCAATACAACGAACTGTGGGATGGGGATCTCGCCACGTGGAAGGAACATGGGAAGAAAGTCATCGTCTACCGGACGATGAAAGCGAGGGATATCTGGAAGAACATCATCGAAAGCGCGTGGATTTCCGCCGAGCCCGGCGTGTTCTTCATCGATCGCTACAATAAGATGTCCAACTCCTGGTATTATTGCAGGATTCAGAGTACCAATCCGTGCGGGGAGCAGGGACTTCCGCCGTGGGGCGTATGCAACTTGGGTTCCATCAACCTGTCGAAGTTCGTCAAGGACAAACAGGTGTTGTGGCATGAGCTGGAGCGGGCCGTCAAGGATGCCGTACGGTTTCTGGACGATGTCATTGACGATACGCCGTATTTCTTTGAGGAGAACAAGAAACGTCAGCAAAGCGAACGAAGAATCGGTTTGGGCACGATGGGACTTGCCGATTTGCTGATCAAGATGGAGTTGGCCTATGGTTCGGACGAGTCTTTGGTGTTCATCGATAAACTGTATAAATTCATCTGCGAACAGGCGTATCTGGAGAGCGCCGAACTTGCACAGGAAAAAGGTTCGTTTTCATATTTTGATGCCGACAAGTTGTTGCAAAGCGGCTTCATGAAGGGAATGAGTCCCGCCATTAAGGACGAGATCCGCAAGAAGGGATTGCGGAACGTTACGTTACTCACCCAAGCCCCTACCGGTACCACGGGTACGATGGTCGGCACGTCTACGGGCATCGAGCCGTATTATTTCTGGGAATGGGAGCGCACCGGACGGATGGGGACGAACATCGAACGAGTGCAGGTGTACGACGATTGGGTGAAAGCGAATCCCGGCAAACCTCGTCCTTCGTTTTTCGTCAGTGCGATGGATCTTTCCCCTGAAGGGCATGTGCGGGTACAGGCGGCCATCCAGCGATGGGTGGACTCCTCCATTTCCAAAACGTGTAATACGCCGTCGACGTATACGGTGGAACAGACGCAGAAGTTGTATGAGTTGCTGTATGAGTTGGGATGCAAGGGCGGAACGACGTATCGTGATGGTTCAAGGGACACTCAGGTTCTTACGGTGAAGAAAGACGACGAGAAGAAGGAAACGCAACCGACGGTGCAGATTTCAGAACCGAAAGCTCGAGTACGTTCCTCGTGCGTCAGCGGCATCACCTATCGCCGTTCGACCCCCATCGGAACCGCCTACATCACCGTCAACAGCGACGGTATCCACAGTACCAATCCTTTTGAGGTGTTCATCAACGTGGGGAAAGCTGGGAGCGATGTGGCGGCCGACGCCGAAGGGCTTGGCCGGTTGATCAGTTTGGTGCTCAGGATGCCCAGCCCGCTGACGCCAAAACAACGAACCGATGCGATCATCGCTCAACTGAATGGGATTGGGAGCGGACGGCCGATGGGCTTTGGCAAAAACCGCGTGATGAGCCTTCCCGATGCGGTGGCCAAAGTGCTGCAGGAGCACATGGGCATGGAGCAGGGAGGGACGGACAATCCCCAAGCGCATCTTCCCGATGAGGATGACGAACCGGAAGTGAAGGGACAGCTTGATCTTGGATTGGATACGACGAAAAACAGCATCAAGGCGGACATCTGCCCCGTATGTGGAAACGCTACTTTTGTTAATATCGAAGGATGCAAGAAGTGCTTCTCGTGCGGGCACAGCGAATGCTAGGAAGCCTGTATTTTCTGGGGTGGCCTTTCCCGTGGGAGAGGCCGTTTTTTTCGGTTTCCGACATGAAGAATTTCCTGCGTGAGGTTGCAAACTGGACCGAGGTGAAGTATGATAGAAAGAGTAGGGATTTCCTTCCCTGCATTTGGTATGCGTATGGGATGGTTCATAACGAACCATTATCGAAAGTTTTTACGAATGGAGTGTGAAAATGGGTAACAAGAAAATGGTTACTATCGACGGTAATACCGCTGCCGCGCATATCGCATATGCGTTCAGCGAAGTTGCTGCGATCTACCCGATCACCCCGAGTTCCCCGATGGGGGAATATGCGGATTCTTGGGCCGCCGCTGGCCGCACGAACCTGTGGGGGAAAAAGGTGGAGATCATGGAAATGCAGTCCGAGGCGGGTGCCGCAGGTGCGGTGCATGGAGCCCTCTCTGCTGGTGCACTGACCACCACGTTTACCGCCAGTCAAGGGTTGCTGTTGATGATCCCGAACATGTTCAAGATCGCTGGTGAAATGTTGCCGACTGTCTTCCACGTGTCCGCACGTTCTCTGGCTGCCCAGTCCCTGTCCATCTTTGGTGACCATAGCGATGTCATGGCGTGCCGCGGTACCGGCTTCGCGATGACCGTTGGTGGCAGTATCCAGGAAACCATGGATATGGCGCTTGTCGCTCATCTTTCCACGTTGGAGGCTCAGGTTCCGTTCCTCAATTTCTTTGACGGATTCAGAACTTCCCACGAGTACGAAACGGTAGAAGAGATTCCCTACGAGGACATTAAGCCTCT
>JBAXYP010000313.1:0-2962 GCA_041670725.1 Sphaerochaetaceae bacterium | reverse complement strand
CTTCTTGACCGTAATGGGGCCGTGATGGTGTCCCAACGTATCAAGCAGGGGTTCTCCGACATGGAGGATCTTCTCAAAGCGATTTGGTTGACGGGGTATGTATCCAGCGGTTCCGTCAATTTCGTGGATAGATTGCTCTCTTCATGGATGGCGGATATTTTATGCCATTTTTTCATTCTTTCAGGCGGAGGAGACGCGGAGATCGTCCTTTATCAGGATATCGTGAACCATCCCGTTTGCGACAAGCGCGCCTTGTTCGTCTACGGCATTCTTTCGAGCGAAGATCTTGAGGAACGCGCCGCTTCTCTCGCCGTCGCTTTTGATTCTCATGGCGTAACCTTCTGGAATACCAAGTCTTTGCTTCGCACTGCGGACATCAATGAGGTGCCTTCGGCGAAAGTCATTTCCCATCTGACGTATCTGGAAGCCACCGAGCTCTCGTTTTTCGGTGCGCCGATTATCCATCCTCACGCACTCCTGCCTGCCATCAAAGGAGGCATCGACGTCTCGTTGCGGTATTGGTACGAGGAAAATAATCCCGGGACGGTTGTCAGTAATCGAGTGAACGGGGAAGAGAGTCCCGTCGGCGTGCGAGGGTTCTCCATTATCCACCATATTGCGTTGATCAATGTCGAGGGTGCCGGCATGAGCGGGGTGAGACTCATCGCAAGCCGCCTGTTTACCGCTCTTGGGGAAGCGGGGATTTCCGTTATCTTGATCACCCAGGCCTCCAGCGAATATTCGATCTGCTTTGCCGTCATGGACAGCGAAGTCGATCTTGCGTGCGAGACGGTACGGGTGACATTCTCCAAAGAACTGGAAAACGGACAGATTCATCACGTGGAAAGCGAAACGGACTGTGCCATTCTCGCTGCGGTCGGACAGGAGATGAAAAGTCAGATCGGCATTGCCGGGAAGTTCTTCTCCGCTCTGGCAAAGGCGAAGGTGAATATTAGGGCCATCGCGCAAGGGTCGAGCGAAAGCAATATCAGCGTCGTCATCAAAAGCGGTGATTCCACTCGCGCTCTTCGCGCCCTTCATGCCGGATTCTTCCTTTCCATGCAGGCCATTTCCGTCGGTTTGATCGGGCCGGGAAACATCGGTGGAACGTTGCTTGACCAGATCGCTCAGCAAAAGGAGCGCCTCAATCAGCAATTCGGTCTGGATATCCGTATCCGGGCTATCGCCAATTCGAAGAAGATGCTTCTTGATGACGAGGGGATAGACTTGGAACATTGGCGTGAATTGCTGGGAAATGCATCCGAACCGTTTGAGATGGAACGATTCGTCACCCATGTAGGCGTGACTTATTTCCCCCACAGTGCCATCGTGGATTGTACGACGAGTACCGCAATCGCCGACCAATACGTCAATTTCCTTGCTCACGGTATTCATGTCATCACGCCGAACAAAAAAGCGGGGACGGCACCGTACGCCTACTATACGAAGATTTTCCAGACATGTGTGAGGACGGGAAGCCGATTCCTGTACGAAACGACCGTCGGCGCGGCTCTCCCTGTGATCTGCACGTTAAAGGATCTGGTTCAGACCGGAGATAGGGTACATCGGATCGAAGGTATCGTCAGTGGCACCCTTGCATGGCTTTTCAACAACTATGATGGTACCGTGCCGTTTTCTTCGTTGGTGAAGAAAGCAAAGGAAATGGGGTACACCGAACCGGATCCTCGTGACGATCTTTCCGGGATGGACGTCGGACGCAAGACGGTGATACTCTCCCGCGAACTTGGTTTTCACACGGAAGTGTCCGACATCCCGATTGAGAGCCTCGTGCCCGAAGCGATGCGCGGAATGACGTTGGACGCATTTATGAAAAACCTTTATCTGTTGGACGAACCGATGCAAAAGCGGTATGAAACTGCAATCGGGCGGGGAAAGCGTCTGCGATATGTGGGATTTGTCGCTGAAGACGGACGATGCGGCGCCGCATTGAAGGAATATCCGTTGGATCATCCGTTCTCTCAGGCGACGGGAACGGACAATGTGATCCTGTTTTCCACCGATCGGTACGAAAAGCAACCGCTGGTCATCAAGGGACCCGGGGCAGGCAGGGACGTCACCGCAGGCGGTGTTTTTTCCGACCTGCTTCGACTCGGCGCATATTTTGGCGCCCGTATTTGATGAGGAGGATACCATGAAGTTTGTTTCCACCCGTAAACATGCGAAACCGATTTCCGCAAGTGAAGCGATCATGCAGGGATTGGCGGAAGATGGCGGATTGTACGTCCCAGAATCGTTTCCGACACTCCGTTCGCTTCCGGTAGGAGAAATTTCCAGCTATCCTGAGTTTGCGTTCGAAGTGCTTGCGCCGTTTTTCTCCGGTGACGCGCTTGAAAACGATCTTGCCGACATCTGTATGGATGCGTTTGATTTTCCCATCGTGCTCAAGCCTCTTGCGCCAGAGCGGTGCGTGCTTGAATTGTTCCACGGTCCAACCTGTGCGTTCAAGGATTTCGGCGCAAGGTTTCTCGCCTGTTCGATGGAACGGCTTTTGGAAAAGCATGGCAGAAAACTGACCATTCTGGTAGCCACCAGCGGGGATACGGGCGGCGCGGTGGCCGCGGCGTTTCATGGACGGAAGGGCATCACCGTCAAAGTTCTGTTTCCCAAGGGGCGTGTGAGCGAACGGCAGAGAAAGCAACTTACCTGCTGGGGTGGAAACATTGAAAGCTATGAAGTGGACGGTTCGTTCGATGATTGCCAGAAAATGGTCAAAGACGCGTTCATGGACAAAAGCTTTTTCTCATGGGGGCTTTCCAGCGCCAACAGCATCAACCTTGGCAGATTGTTGCCTCAAAGCGTGTATTATTGTTACGCCTCGTATCTCTTTCAAGGCGCATACGGGAAACGTCCCGTGTGTATCATCCCCAGCGGGAATGTCGGCAATTGTACCGGCGCGTATTGGGCGCACATGATGGGATCGCCGATCGAGCGTATCACTTTG